>DHUT01000010.1:0-39545 GCA_002409285.1 Firmicutes bacterium UBA5227
AGTTCTTTATTATAATTATCCTTGCTTTTTGTTTAACGTAATTTAATTATGCTATTAATTCTGTTAAAAAAGGTGTTTTATTTATGTATTTTCGTGGTATAATGAAAAATATTGATAAATAATGAGTATTTGGGAGTGAGATAATATTTACGCTCCTTGATTGCTCACAGCTGTTACAGGGTGTATTATGTATAATTTAGTAAGGAAAAATATTTATGAGAAAAACTTAATTGAGCCGGGAGATAATGTACTCATTGGTTTATCGGGAGGACCTGATTCTGTTTTTTTGTTTTATAATCTTATAAAATTAAAGGATACCTTAAGTTTTAATTTATATGCTTCTCATATAAACCACATGTACAGGGGAAAGGATGCCCGGCATGATGAAGATTTTGTTAGGGAACTCTGCGAAAGGTATGGCATAAGACTATTTGTAAAAAGAAAACATGCAGGAGAATACGCAAAAGAGCTTAAGGTTACAGAAGAGGAAGCTGGAAGAATTTTACGATACAGCTTTTTTAAAGAAAACCTTAATGAAATAGGTAATGGTAAAATAGCTGTTGCACACAACCTTAACGACCAGGCGGAAACAGTCCTTCAAAGAATAATCCGTGGAACCGGTATTGATGGTCTGAGTGCAATGTCCTTTAAGAAAGGCAATATAATCAGACCCATGCTCAATGTCCATAAATCAGAAATCATGAATTATCTTAATGAAAATAAGTATGATTACTGTGTGGATGAAACTAATCTCCAAGATATTTACGGCAGAAATAAAATCAGACTTAATCTCATTCCATATTTAGAGAAAAGTTTTAATCCGGATATTCAGGAGACTTTATTCAGAATGTCCGAGGTTATGGAGAGAGATAAAAAAATCATAGAAAAATATGTGGAGCTTCAATTTTATGATGTGTTCAGGGAAAGAAGCGAGGACAGAGTAATTTTAGATGCGAACAAGCTTAAAAATCTTGATCCTGAAGAGCTGGGGAGAATTCTGAGGCGAGGAATTGAAGAGCTTAAAGGTACAACACTGAATATTGAAATGAAACATATAGATTATGCTGTTAACTTTATAATGACAGGAGCAACAGGTAAAAAAATTAATTTATCTGATGGCTTTACAATTGAAATAAGCTATGATAACTTAATAATTAATAAAATTAATAAAACTAATAAAATTGTTGAAAAAATTCCGGACTTTCAATATAATATTGTTTTAAACAATCCGATGTATATTCCTGAGGCAGGAAAAACTATAACCCTTACGGTCACGGATGCTTCTGAATTTAAGGTTGAAGATAGGAACGGCATAAGCCTGAACTATGATTTAATAAAGGGTAATCTTGTTGTGAGAAACAGGAGACCGGGAGATTCGATGATTCCCTGTGGTATGACAGGTAGAAAAAAATTAAAGGATATTTTTATAGATTCAAAGATACCTGCAGAGGAAAGGGACAGAAAACTAATATTAGCAGATGATGAAAATATTTTATGGCTTGAAGACTTTAGAATTCACAACAGTTTCAAGATATCATCTTCGACAAATAAAATTTTAAACATAAACTGGAGGAAGAATTAATGAATAAGGATATCAGAGAAATACTGATTACAGAGGATGCATTGAAGAGCAAGGTTTCTGAGTTAGGTGCAAAAATTACGGAAGACTACAAGGGCAAGGATGTACTTTTAGTATGCGTGTTAAAGGGAGCGGTTATATTTGTAAGTGATTTGATGAGAAAAATAGATATTCCTTTGGACATTGATTTTATGGCAATATCCAGTTATGGTTCCAATACACAGTCCTCAGGAGTGGTAAGAATTTTAAAGGATTTAAATTCATCAATTGAGGGAAGACATGTGCTTATAGTTGAGGATATCATTGATTCAGGATTGACATTGTCTTACCTGATAGACAACTTAAAATCCAGAAAACCTGCTTCTGTGGAAATATGTACGATTCTTGATAAACCAGAGAGAAGAACTACTGATCTTAAGATTAAATATACAGGCTTCCAGGTTCCTGACGAGTTTGTGGTAGGCTATGGTTTGGATTATGCTGAAAAATATAGGAACCTGCCATATATAGCAGTTTTGAAAGAAGAAATTTATCAATAAGTAATTGTAAAGTTTTACATTTTATGCTACAATTTTATTATAACAGTAGTCTTATTAGACAAAGAGGAGGCATTAATTGAAAGGATTTATGAAAAGCATCGCTATGTATATACTGATTTTTGTGGTAATCATAATGCTTGTTCAGAGCATGGTAGAACCGGTAGCGGATCCGCAAAAAATAAGCTATAGCGAGCTTATAGTTCAAATAAAAAACGACAATGTAAAATCACTGACCTTTACTGAAAACGAAGTGAAGGGTGTATATAAAGATGATACGGAGTTTACTTCGTATGTTCCTACCATGTTTATACTTTCTTCAACCTTTTATGACAAGTACCTTGCAGAAAAGGTTGAATCCGAAGAAATACGAATAACAGGTGAACCTGTTCCGGCTACACCATTGTGGGTTCAGATTCTTCCTACCATCGGTATGCTTGTTCTCATGGGAGTTTTATGGTATGTGTTCATGAAGCAGTCTCAGGGCGGAGGAACAGGGAAGGCAATGACTTTTGGAAAAAGTCGTGCAAGAATGGTTAAGGACGATGATCCAAGTAAAAAAATTACATTTGCAGATGTAGCGGGTCTTGATGAGGAGAAAGAAGAATTAAGTGAAATTGTTGACTTTCTTAAAAGTCCCGGAAAATTTGTAAGGCTTGGAGCACGTATACCAAAAGGAGTTCTTTTGGTTGGACCTCCGGGAACAGGTAAGACCTATTTGTCAAAATCCGTTTCCGGTGAGGCAGGCGTACCGTTTTTCAGCATAAGCGGTTCCGATTTCGTTGAAATGTTTGTAGGTGTCGGTGCATCACGTGTCAGAGATTTATTTGATCAGGCAAAGAAAAATGCTCCGTGCATAATATTTATAGATGAAATTGATGCAGTAGGAAGAAGAAGAGGGGCAGGTCTCGGAGGTGGAAATGATGAGAGAGAGCAGACACTAAACCAGCTTTTGGTTGAGATGGATGGATTCTCAGGAAATGAAGGTATTATCATCATAGCAGCAACCAATAGACCTGATATTTTAGACCCTGCATTAATGAGACCGGGCAGATTTGACAGGCAGGTACATGTAGGACTTCCTGATGTAAAAGCAAGGGAAGAAATATTAAAAATTCATGTAAGGAAAAAACCTCTGGCAGATGATGTGGATTTAGAAATAGTTGCAAAAAGGACTCCGGGATTTACTCCTGCTGACCTGGAAAATGCAATGAACGAGGCTGCACTTTTAACAGCAAGACAAAATAAAACACTGATTACAATGGACACTATTGAAGAAGCTATTACCAAGGTAATTGCAGGTCCCGAAAAAAGAAGCAAGGTTATCAGCGATAACGAGAAAAAACTTACAGCATATCATGAAGCTGGTCATGCTGTCGTTGCAAGATTATCTTCAAATAAAGATCCTGTGCACATGATTACAATAATTCCAAGGGGCGGTGCAGGCGGATTCACAATGTATCTGCCGGAGGAAGACAGATCTTACAGGTCTAAAACCGAAATGGAAGAAAGCATAGTAAGACTTTTAGGGGGAAGAGTAGCAGAAAAACTGGCTCTAAATGACATATCTACCGGAGCATCAAATGACATTGAAAGAGCAACCAAAATTGCTCGTGCAATGGTAACAACCTATGGTATGAGTGACGAACTTGGACCAATGACCTATGGAACAGACGATGAGGAAGTGTTCATAGGAAGAGACTTCAATAAAATAAGGAATTACTCAGAAGAAGTTGCCGCTAAAATAGATAAGGAAATGCGTAGAATAATTGACAATGCATATCATAAAACCGAGACCCTCTTAAGTCAGAACATGGAAAAATTGGATCGGGTGGCTCAGGCCTTGTTAGAAAGAGAAACAATTTCAGGCAAAGAATTTGAAATGCTGTTTGACGGAGCACAATAGAGATTTATATCACCAATAAAATAAACACCAATGGAGATTCTTCAGGCTGTACTTTCAGAATGACAGTTTCGGCAAATGTCGGAATTGCATTCCGAAGGATAGAGAAGGATCTCCTTTTCTAAGGAGAGACTATGGACGAAAGAGAAAAGAAGGTATATGAATTTCTTGATAAAATTCATATAGAATATGAAAAACATGAGCACCCTGCTGTGTTTACCTGTGATGAAGCAGATATGTACACATCCGGTTTAAAAGGAATTCATACAAAGAATTTATTTTTGAGGAATAAAAAAGGCAGTAAGCATTATCTTGTGGTGATGAAAGAAGATAAAACACTCAATGTTAAAGAATTTGGGGAAAAAATTTCTGAAAAAAATTTAAGCTTTGCATCACCGGAAAGAATGATGAAATATTTAAATGTTACTCCCGGCTCTGTAAGTTTATTCGGAGTTATTAACGATATTGAAAATAATGTCAAGGTCTATATAGATGAAGATATAATGAATGAAGAATTCATTAATTCCCATCCCAATGTTAATACCGCAACTTTAGTGTATAAGGTTGAGGATATGGTAAAATTTTTAAATGAAAGCGGCAATGATTACGAAATAATTTTATTGTCATAATAAATCATGACAGAAACTTAAAATTTTTTTTATTTTAATGAAAATAATTTTACTGTATAAATTCATCCGGCTGGCGGAACCTTAATAATTTCAGATATCTGTTGAATTTATATGATTTCATTTTGCAACTTTTATTGCAAGTTTGAAAATTATGCAGTCTTTTTGTGTAAACATCTTGCAAAGTAAGAGCTTTTGCATTATATTTATTGATTGAAAAGACTTGTTAACAAACCATGGAGGTAATTATGTATAATGAAGAAGAATTTTCCCGCTTGAAAAGATCCCGGGAAAATTGGGAAGAAACAGTGTTGAATAAGTCATTAAATAAAGCACCTGAAAGTAAAACAGAATTTAAAACAGGGTCAGGGACTACAGTTAACAGACTTTATACTCCGGAGGATACAACTGATGTTGATTATGAAACGGAAATAGGTTATCCGGGTCAATATCCGTTTACCAGAGGATATCAGCCTACAATGTACAGAGGCAAGACATGGACTATGAGAATGTATGCGGGTTTTGCAACAGCAGAAGAATCCAATGAAAGATATAAATATCTTGTAAGTCAAGGTTCCACAGGACTTTCGGTTGCATTTGACCTGCCAACACAAATCGGATATGATTCTGATCATGCTCTGGCGCAGGGAGAAGTAGGTAAAGTGGGTGTTGCAATAGATTCATTAAAGGATATGGAAATTCTTTTTGACGGTATTCCGTTAGATAAAGTAAGTACATCAATGACAATCAATGCTCCTGCGTCAGTACTTCTGGCAATGTATATTGCTGTTGCGGAAAAGCAGGGTGTATCTGCAGATAAATTAAGAGGAACAATTCAAAATGACATATTAAAAGAATATATAGCCAGAGGAACTTATATATTTCCTACAGACCCATCAATGAGACTTATAACAAACATATTCGAATATTGCTCAAAGGAAGTGCCTAAGTGGAATACAATAAGTATTTCAGGCTACCACATCAGAGAAGCGGGTTCAACAGCAGCTCAAGAGGTTGGATTCACATTAGCCGATGGCATTTCATACGTTGAAGCTGCAATTAATGCCGGCTTGGACGTGGATACCTTTGCACCGAGACTTTCATTTTTCTTCAACGCTCACAACGATTTGCTTGAAGAGGTTGCAAAATATAGAGCGGCAAGAAGGCTTTGGGCAAAAATAATGAAAAACCGTTTCAAAGCTAAAAATGAAAAGTCAATGATGCTTAAATTTCATACTCAGACAGCAGGCAGTACTTTGACAGCACAGCAACCTGACAATAACATCATAAGAGTTGCAATGCAGGCTTTAGCAGCAGTATTAGGAGGAACCCAGTCACTTCATACAAACTCCAGAGATGAGGCTCTGGCGCTTCCTACTACAGATTCAGTTACAATAGCACTGAGGACTCAGCAGATATTAGCTAATGAAACAGGTGTAACAAATACTGTTGATCCATTAGCAGGCTCATATTATATAGAAGCCAAAACAAAAGAAATTGAAGAAAAAGCAATGGAGTATATTAATAAGATTGATGAGCTGGGCGGAGCCGCAAGAGCAATCGACCTTGGATATATTCAAAAGGAAATTTCCGATTCTGCATACAAGTATCAAATGGAAATTGAATCAAAGGATAGAATAGTTGTAGGTGTTAACAAATACCAGGTTGAAGAAGAGGCGCCTAAGGGGCTTTTGCGAGTAGACCCAATAGTCGGTGAAATGCAAAAAAAGAAAATTGAAGATGTAAAAGCTGTGAGAAATTCCGAAGCAGTAAAAGAAAAACTTGAAGCACTGAGAACAGCCTGCAAGGGAACTGAAAATGTAATGCCGTTTATTTTGTCAGCAGTTAAGGAATATGCAACATTAGGAGAAATATGCGGCGTTATGAGAGAAGTATTCGGAGAATATGAGCAGGCAGTGTTGCTTTAATTAGGAGGAGCAGAATGAGACCAATCAGAGTTTTAGTTGCTAAACCGGGGCTTGACGGACATGACAGGGGAGCGAAGGTTATTGCAAGGGCACTTAGAGATGCCGGAATGGAAGTTATTTATACAGGATTAAGGCAGACTCCCGAACAGATAGTTGCAGCTGCTGTTCAGGAAGACGTAGATGTAGTGGGACTCAGTATATTATCAGGAGCACACAATTATTTATTTCCGCGAGTTGCAGAGCTTATGAAGGAACAAGGTGCTGGTGATGTTTTAATAATTGGCGGAGGCGTAATCCCTGATGAGGACATTCCAGGACTGAAGGAAGCCGGAGTATCTGAAATATTTACTCCCGGAACTACAACTACAGAAATGATAGAGTTTATAAAGGGTAATTTAAAGAGAGACATATAATATTGATAGTTCAGAGGTGATTTGGTGGAATTGATTCAGCAAATGCTTTCTGGGGAAAAGAGGGCATGTGCCAGGCTTATAACTTCAGTTGAAAATAACCCTGAGGAAGCTGAAAAAATATTAAGAAAAATTTACAAGTTTACTGGCAATGCAAGTATCATAGGCATTACAGGGCCTCCGGGAGCAGGAAAAAGCACGCTTACCGATAAGATTGTTAAATCACTGGTGGGCGAGGGCAAGAAAGTGGGTATAATAGCTGTTGATCCCACAAGCCCCTATTCTGGGGGTTCAATCCTTGGAGACAGAATCAGAATGCAGGATTTGGCTCTAAATCCGAAGGTCTTCATCAGAAGCATGGGTACCAGAGGTCAGCTGGGAGGGCTTTCAAAATATACAAAAAATGCATTAAAGATACTTGATGCGGCAGGTTATGATTATATAATAATAGAAACTGTCGGTGTGGGTCAATCAGAAGTTGATATAGTTAAAGCAGCAGATACCATAGTAATGGTCATGGTTCCCGGGCTTGGAGACGACATACAGTCCATTAAGGCAGGCATTATGGAAATCGGAGATATATTTGCTATAAACAAAAGCGATTTATTTGGTGCTGATAGAACTGCAACAGAAGTAAACATGATGCTTGATTTAGCCGCCAGCGTGGAAAGAAGACCTCCTGTTGTGAAAGTAACTGCCTCTAAGAATGAAGGAATTGATGAATTAGTTACGGAAATAAAAAAACATATTGACTATCTTAAGGACAGCGGAAAGCTTGAAGAAAGACGAAGAAGCAATATGGAGCTGGAGATTACGGAGCTAATTGAGTATGAGCTGAAAAAAATAGTAATATCTAACATAACAAGCGAAAACAAGCTAAAATCAGAGGTCGATAAAGTAATTAATAAAGAAAAAAATATGTACGAAGTGAGAGATGAGTTTTTAAAAACAATTAAGGAGTGAGATCATTATGGTAAAAAAAATAGATCATATAGGTATAGCTGTAAAAAACTTGGAAGAGTCTTTAAAATTTTACGAAAATGTTCTTGGATTAAAATCTGCAGGGACAGAAGTTGTTGAAGAGCAAAAAGTAAAGGTTGCATTTTTGCCCACAGGAGATTCGGAGGTTGAACTTTTAGAGCCAACATCCCCAGACAGCACCATAGCTAAATTTATAGAGAAAAATGGAGAAGGCATCCAGCATATGGCATACAGAGTTGATGATATTGAGAAAGCCATAGCAAAGATGAAGGAACTGGGATTGAGGATGATAGATGAAAAACCACGCTACGGAGCAGGCGGAGCAAAAATAGCTTTCTGCCATCCAAAAAGCACCGGAGGAATCCTTATAGAACTTTGCCAAAGATGTTAAATTACGGAGAGAGGTATGTTCCTTCTCCCTGTGTTATATAAGCAGAGCATTTCATTACAAATGAAGTGCTCTGTCTGTTTTCATGTAAAAAGTTCAAAATGGCCGGTAAGCCCCTGAGTTCTCCTTTATATTACAGGAGGTTGTAAATCCCCAATGTTTTTAAGTGATTTAGCTTGGTAGACATTATATTGTCTAAATCCAGGTCAAGGGCAGAACACATTGATGCAAGATAGAATATCAGTTCACCCATTTCCTCTTCTATTTTTTCCCTGCACTTAGGACATAGCACACCTTCCACGTGATTATCCAGATCAAACTGATTTTCTTCCAGAGTCTTATTATTGGAAAATAATTGTTTTGTTGCATGTATTTCGATGCATCCGCAATGAGTTGCTGATTTAAAAACTGCTCTGTTGAGCAGAGATGCCTGTTCGTCAAGCTTTGTAACAATATCCAAAATGCTTTTATTCAAAAGTTGCAAATTGTCAGTTATATTTTGAAATTCACTACAATCGCACGACATATATTTCAACTCCCTTCTTAAGACAAGATTTTAATGGTTGTTTTTAAAAGTGTTTTGAGTTTTAACTGTGCTATCCTGATATTAAAATTATACTTAAAGACAAGCCCGAATGTCAATTACTTTATTATACTAATTCACATTAAAAATTTCCCTTAGAGTGAATTAGTATATACTGTTTACCTATATTTAGGACAAATATTTGTCCGCATTTCAAAATTAAAACAGTATTATACTAATTCACATTAAAAATTTCCCTTAGAGTGAATTAGTATATACTGTTTACTTATATTGAGGACAAATATTTGTCCGCATTTTAAAATTATTAGAATTAATGCATTTATTAATCCCAATTTACTAATTAGCATAATTCCACGGTGAAAGAATACAATATAAAGAGTATATATATGGGGGGGATGTTTATGAAAAGAATTGTAACCATTGTTGCGATTATTGTATTTATAGCTGCTCTTTTATTCTTTTTCAGATACTTCAGAGGAAAGGGTGCAGAAAATGTGGGATTTGATACAATTAATCCTGAAAACATGCCAAAGCAGATTGCAGAAGTTTTGCCAAACTACAGAATGAAAGAAAAAGCTTTAGTCGCAAAAATAGATGATGAAATTTTTGTTGTAGTTACAAGGGGAGAAAAAAGTACCGCAGGTTACGAGGTTGAAATTGACAAGCTGACACTGAGCAATGAGGATGGAGAAAATGTATTGACGGTATACGCCAAGTATACAGATCCTAAACCCGGAGATGTTACGGCGCAAATCCTCACATACCCCTTTACAGTGGTAAAGACAGATCTGAAAGAATTACCCCAAAAAGTTGTGCTGGAAAAGGAATATAAGAACTAATGACTATGTATTAGCAATGGAATTGCGTTTATTAAAAGATCCTTTGCTGTACTTGGGATAGCGTTTTGCCATCCTGAGTACATTGAAGGACTTTTTGTTATATTTTTTTGATACAGCCAAAAATAAACATTTCATTTTGTTGAAAAATAAAGTAAAATAAAATAATAATAGTTGTATTTTTGTCACAATGTGTTATATAATTAAATTGCAAATAGTAAGAGGTGGAACAGTGATTGATTTTAATAGCGTATCAAAAATTTACAAAAATGAGTTCACAGCAGTTAAGAATATTAACTTAAAAATTGATGACGGCGAATTTGTTTTCATAGTTGGGAAAAGCGGTGCCGGGAAAAGTACATTAATTAAGCTTTTGCTAAGAGAGATAATTCCCAGCGAAGGGATTATTACATATAATGAACAGGATATAACAAAAATAAGAAAAAGAAATGTTGCACAGTACAGAAGGAAAATAGGCTTTGTTTTTCAGGACTACAGGCTTCTGCCTAAGATGACGGTATATGAAAATGTGGCCTTTGCCATGGAGATGATATGCAGCAATTCCAAAACCGTCAGAAGGGAGGTTCCCCTTGTTTTGAGCATGGTAGGGTTAAGTGACAAAGCAAAATATTATCCTGACGAGCTTTCAGGCGGTGAACAGCAAAGGGTTGCAATAGCCCGTGCGGTTATTAACAAACCGGAAACCATAATAGCGGACGAGCCTACAGGGAACTTAGACCCGGACACATCAAAAGAAATAATGAAAATCCTCACTGAAATAAACAAAAGAGGGACAACAGTAATAATGGCAACCCATGATATGAATATAGTTCAGGCTTATCAGAAAAGAATAGTTGAGCTAAAGCGTGGTGTCATTATCAGAGATATCAAAACAGGGGGATGTATTGATGAACCTAAAGAAATATAATTATATTTTTAAACAGTCTTTTAAAAGCATGTGGAGAAACCGAATGATGGGACTTGCCTCTATCGGGTCGGTAACAGCTGTTTTAATAATTTTGGGATTTGTGTTAATTATTGTTTTGAATGTAAATAATGTTGCGCTAATAGCTAAAGAAACCTTTGATGAAATAGCGGTTTATTTGTATGATGATGTAGACGAAAAGCAAATAGAGGAATTGGGAAAATCTTTCAAGGATATTGATGGAGTTATGGGAGTAGCTTTTCAGACAAAGGAATATGCTCTTGAAAAACTTAAAGAAGACTGGGGAGAAAATGCATATCTGTTGGAAGGTATAAGGGATAATTCACTTCCAAACACATATATAGTCCAACTGAAGGATGTCGAAAATTCTGAACATGTGGAAAACCAACTTCGAACTTTTGAAGGGGTTGAAAAAGTTCAGTATCATAAAGATGCGGTTAACAGTCTGATAAGGATTGCTGACTTTGTTAAAAAAATTGGTACTGGGGTAATATTACTGCTTTTATTAATAAGTATATTTATAATTTCAAATACAATTAAAATCACCGTGCTGAACAGGCAAAAGGAAATAGAGCTTATGCAGTATATAGGTGCTACAAACGGATATGTCAGGGGACCATTCATGGTTGAGGGCATAATGCTTGGCTTTTTTGGCTCTGTAATAGCCATATTGCTGATTACTCTGGGATATAGGTATATTACGAATTATTTAGCCATACGCTTTGTTGCGGTGCTTTCAGGTATGTCCGGGTACATAGTTGGTGTTGAGATGATTCTTAATGATTTAATAATCATATTTTTAACTATAGGAATCGGCATAGGAATTCTGGGAAGCCTGATTTCTTTGAAAAAATTCTTAAGTGTATAGGAGAGGGACATGTTTAAAAAAAGTGTTGTTGTAACCTTGCTGATTATAACTGTGTTGAGTGTTTTTCCTGTGACAGCAGGAGGAAGCATTGCAGATTTGCAGTACAAGCAAAAACAGGTTGAAAATCAAATTAAAGAGCTTCGCAATCAGGCTGAAGGTCTTAAGAATGAGAAAAACAGTATTGAATCAGAAATCAGAATACTTGACAATGAGCTTAGAGCCTTGACTTTAGAAACCGAACAATATGAGATTCAAAAACAGGAAATTAATATGAAGATAGCTGAGTCTGAGCAAAAGATAGAACAGCTGAATAAAGAAATTGACGAAAATAATGACTTGCTGGAAAAGCGTCTGAGAGTCATGTATATGAACGGTACCGCAGGTTATCTTGATGTTCTGCTTAAGGCCGAAGATTTGGTGGATGCTCTGACAAGAATGGATATGATTCAGATGATAGTTGAAAGCGATGTGGATCTTTTAAAAAGCATAAACGATCAGAAGGATCAGGTAGAACAGCTAAAGGTGGAACAAGAAACTGAACGGCTTGAATTAACTGCCGTAATTAATAATCTAAACGCAAAGCAAAACGAGGTTATGATTGCTTCCAGGTCTAAGGAAAATTATATGGCAAGCTTAGAGACAAATATAGATGAGATTAAAAGGCAGGAAAATGCCATGGAAGAGCAATCTAAAAAGATTGAACAGGACATACTTGCCGCACAGCGTGCTGTAGAGTATGCAGGCGGTGAGCTTGGCTGGCCATTGCCGGGGTATAGCAGAATTACTTCGGGTTTCGGAACCAGAATTCATCCGATTACAGGATCAACTCATATCCATGGCGGAACAGATATAGCTGCTCCTTATGGAACCCCCATTGTGTCTGCCAATGATGGTGTAGTCATTTATGCAGGCTACCACTATTCCTATGGAAATTATGTAATAGTCGACCATGGCGGCGGAATCGCAACCCTTTACGGACACTGCTCAAAGTTGCTGGTAGGTAAGGGACAAGCTGTTTCAAGAGGAGAACAGGTAGCGCTGGTAGGATCCACGGGAGAATCCACAGGTAACCATCTCCACTATGAAGTCAGAGTCAATGGTATTAGAAAAGATCCAATGACATATTACAAATAGCAAAAGATTATCAGGGGCGGAAAATCCGTCCCTTTTCATTTGTTCAGCAATCCTTTATCCATCGTTCACCTATATTTCAGATCAGCGCTCTTTTCTTTTTTTCATCCATTATATCATCAAGTTCTTCCGCATTCATTGTTTCATTTTTTATCAGATGCTCTGCTACCTTTCTTACGGTTGATTCGTTTTCTCTTATAAGTGTAAGAGCTCTTTCATAAGCATCCTTTGACATTTCTGATGCTTCGTCCTTGATGCTGCCGAGGTAATATTTAAATACTCTTTCATCTATACAGGTGTTTTGTGTATTTTTACCCATGCCGTAGCTGCAAATTATTTCATAAATAATATTTGTTGATTCTTTTATGTCATTTGAAGCTCCGGTGGAAACTTCTCCTATGAATACTTCTTCCGAAGCCCTTCCAGCCAAAAGCACAGTTACCTTGTCGCAAAGTTCTTTTTTTGTATATAGAAACTTATCTTCCGTGGGAAACTTAAGCACGTAACCTAAAGCCTTATCTCTTGGAATAATAGATATTTTTTGTACCTTATCTATGTTCAGTATTTTAGCTGCTACTGCGTGCCCGGCTTCATGGAATGCAACAGTCCTTTTTTCCTTTTCCGAAACAGTCGAATGCTTGATTTCCAGACCTGCGGCAATTTTTTCAATAGCAAATTCGAAGTTTTCGGCATTTATTTTTTTAGATTTATCTTTAATAGCTTTTAATGCCGCCTCATTTGCAATATTAGCAAGCTGTGCTCCTGAAAAACCGTGTGTCTTGGTGGCTATGTCCTTAAGCTGTACCCTTTTATCCAGAGGTTTGTTTTTAGTATGTACCTCCAAAATTTTCAGCCTTGAATGGTAGTTGGGATTTCCCACATAAATTTTCCTGTCAAAACGACCGGGGCGAAGTAATGCTTCATCCAGCAGATCGATTCTGTTGGTTGCAGCTATTACAATTACATTGCTGGTATTATTGAAACCATCCAGCTCAATCAAAAGCTGATTCAGCGTCTGATCCTTTTCGTTGTTGCTTTCTGAATTACGTTTTGCTCCAAGCGCATCAATTTCGTCTATGAAAATTATGCTTGGTGCTTCCTTTCTGGCTCTCTCAAATATCATTCTCACTCTTTTTGCGCCAACACCTACGTATTTTTCAACAAATTCAGAACCGCTGGAGTATATGAATGTTGCCCTTGCTTCTCCGGCAATTGCTTTTGCAATTAATGTCTTGCCTGTGCCGGGAGGACCATATAAAAGCACTCCTCTTGGCACCTTGGCATCCATTGACCTGTATTTCTCTTCATTGTTAAGAAAGTCGATTATATCTGCCAGATCCTCCTTTATTTCCTCTAATCCGGCAACATCATCAAAACCAATTTGAATTTTCGGTTCTTCGGTCTTCTTCTTTTCGAAATATGTTGTTGAACCTACAATTTCAATTGGTTCCTCCATATAGATTTCAGAATCCCTCTCTTCGTTTTTCCTCCCGGATTTCCCAAGTGTTCTGACCATGTAAACAGTATAAAATATCATTGGAAGGAAAAAAAATATTGACAAAGAATATTTATTTGATATTATTAAAATAATAATATTATATACAATAAATGAAATTGTTAAATAAAAATATTTATTTTTCATTTTACCTCCTGAACAATTTAATTTTGATAAATTTATCTTTACCATAACAGAAAAAGTTATGACATAATTAAAAAATTAATTGTTGACATTTATTGTAATGTTGTATATACTGTAGTAGATTCAAGAAGAGGTTACCGCTTCTCACCTTATGGCGTCTTCAGACTGTATTAGACTGTTAGTAGGGTTAATAAATAAATGCAGTGATAGTTTTGTATTGTTTAAAGATAGCGGTGATACGCTATCTTTTATTGTGTTACGATTATGCTATTAAAAATCGATAATAATTTATTTTTTGGAGGTGTAAATTATAAAAGAACTTCAAATCAACGAACAAATTCGTGAAAAGGAAGTAAGAGTCATTGACTCTGATGGAAGTCAATTAGGTATTATCAGTACTAAAGAGGCTTTGGCAATTGCCGAAAGCAAAAAATTGGATTTAGTAAATGTATCGCCTACAGCAACCCCGCCGGTTTGCAGAATTATGAACTACGGTAAGTTCAAATATTCTCAGGCGAAAAAAGAAAAGGAATCAAAAAAGAAACAAAAGGTTATCAGTGTTAAAGAAATTAGAATGACTCCGAATATTGAGGAGCATGATTTGAGCGTTAAGGCAAAGAATGCGGGCAAGTTCCTCGAAGACGGGGACAGAGTTAAAGTTGTTATCAGGTTCAGGGGAAGAGAGCTTGGCCACATGGATGTGGGCAGGGAAGTGCTGATGCAATTTGCTGAAATGACAAAAGAGTATTCTGTTATAGATAAACAACCAATAGTTGAAGGTAAAAACATGATTATGTTTTTAGCTCCAAAAAAATAACATTAAGGAGGAACTGTTATGCCAAAATTAAAAACTAACAGATCAGCAGCAAAAAGATTTTCTAAGACCGGAAGCGGACAAATTAAAAGATCAAAAGCCGGAAAAAATCATTTTACAGGTAAAAAAGCTTCTAAATCAATAAGAAATTTAAGAAAAGGCACATTAGTTTCAAGTGCGGACTCGGATAGAATAAGAAAAATATTACCATACTAATCGGTAACATACAGGAGGAAAATTAAATGGCAAGAGTTAAAAGAGCCGTAAATGCTAAGAAAAACCATAAAAAAGTATTAAAGCTTGCTAAAGGATATTACGGATCAAAAAGTAAATTATATAGAACTGCTAACCAGGCAGTTATGAAGTCACTTTCATATGCGTACGTTGGAAGAAAGTTAAGAAAAAGAGAATTCAGACAGCTTTGGATTGCAAGAATTAACGCTGCTGCAAGACAAAACGGTTTATCATACAGCAAGTTCATAAATCTGTTAAAACAAAACAATATTGAAATTAACAGAAAAATGCTTTCAGAAATGGCAATATATGACCCTGAAGGATTTACAAACCTTGTAGAACAGGTAAAAGAAAATAAAGCAAGCTAATTGACTGCAGAGACTGTAATAATTGCAGTCTTTTTCGATTTTAGGGAAAGAAGGCAACTATGGATATTATAAAAAGCAAAGATAACAGCAAAATCAGGTATGTGCGTTCCCTTAGCTCAAAGAAGGGTCGAGATGAAAAAAATGCATTTATAGTTGAAGGGGTTAAGTTTGTTAATGAGGCGATTTATGAAAATGCTCATATAATTAGCCTGATATTTAATGAGAATACATTGAATAAAACAAATGCAAGAGAAATTTACGACTTTGCGCTTAAATCTGAAATAGAAATCGTAACCTGCGAAGAAAATGTATTTAAGACTGTTGCAGATACAATAAGTTCCCAGGGTGTGCTGGCTGTCATAGAAATGAAAAAGAATTTTAGTACAATTAATGACTTTAAATTTGCTATAATGTGTGACCGAATCCAAGATCCCGGCAATCTTGGAACAATAATCCGAACTGCGGATGCTTTTGGACCTGCTGCGGTTATATTAAACAAAGGCTGTGTTGATGAATATAACCCAAAGGTTGTCAGGGCTTCTGCGGGAGCAATATTCAGAGTGCCATTTATTCATTCGGACATTGATAAAGAAATGATTAGTAAACTTAAAGAATCAGGATATGCAATTATATCTACCGTAGTTGATTCAGAGTATTCATTTGAAGATATAGATATGTATGAAAAAATATGTTTGGTGATAGGAAATGAGGGACAGGGCGTTTCCCAGGAAATATCGGAGTGCTCTCACATGAACATCACTATTAAAATGTCCGGACGTTCTGAATCATTAAACGCTTCAATAGCCGCAGGAATAAGCATTTATGAAATAAGAAAAAAACTGTTGTAATAAAAACAGCCATCTGCTATAATTAATTTTAATTAAGAAAAATATATAATATTAATATTAAAAAGCAATGAAAAAGCAGTAGGTATAAGGAAATGTTTTATAGAGAAAAATTATCACAGGCTGAAAATAATTTTAAACATTTATACCGAACATTCACTTTGGAGCTTGCAAAATGAAACAGCAGTAGTTTTGCACGGTAATTCCGTTACGTATAATGAGACTTTCAATCTTAGCATAATCAAGTCTTCAGGTAAAGAATGAGGAATTAATTTTTATAAATTACAGGTATGACATGGATAATTGTTGATAATTGAAAGTGAACAAGAGTGGTATCGCGAAGCTTCGCCTCTTATGAGGTGAAGCTTTTTAAATTATTCAAAAATGAAAGGAGTATATATGAAAGAGCAGCTTTTAAAGTTAAAAACAGAAGCATTGAACCGGTTAAAAGAATGCAATGACAATGCAGATATTGAAAAATTAAGAGTTCAGTATTTAGGGAAAAAGGGAGAGTTAACATTAATATTAAGGTCAATGGGAAGCCTGTCGGAAGAAGAAAGACCTGAAATGGGAAAAATGGCAAATGAAGTTCGTGCAGTCATAGAAGAGGGAATTAAGTCTGTTAAGGAAAGAATAAATTTCATAGAACATGATAAAAAGATTAAATCAGAAACTCTTGATATAACAATGCCCGGAAGGATCCCATCAATTGGAAGACGGCATCCCTTAATACAGGTCAAGGAAGAATTGGAGAGCGTATTTATGCGCATGGGCTATGATGTAATGGAAGGACCTGAAATTGAAACAGTGGCTCATAATTTTGATGAGCTTAACGCTCCCTACGACCATCCTTCCAGAGACAGATCCGATACTTTTTATATTTCAGACGATTTGGTTTTAAGAACCCAGACATCACCTGTACAGATTAGAGCTATGAAAGAAGGAAAGCTTCCTATAAGAATGGTATGTACAGGCAGGACCTTCCGCTTCGACGATGTGGACGATACTCACTCGCCAATGTTCCATCAAATGGAATGCCTGGTTATAGACAGGGGGGTAACATTAGCTAACCTGAAGGATTCAATCGATCAGTTCGTCAAGGAATTATTCGGAAGCAACATGAAAACACGTTTCAGACCGCATAATTTTCCGTTTACTGAACCAAGTGCAGAAGTTGATGTATCGTGCCCTGTGTGCATGGGGAAGGGGTGCCCGGCATGTCACGGAACAGGCTGGAGCATGGAGCTTTTAGGATGCGGAATGGTTCATCCCAATGTTCTCAGAAATTGCGGAATAGACCCTGAGGTGTATTCCGGATATGCATTTGGCATGGGCATAGACAGGGTTACAATGGTAAAATACGGGATTCCAAATATTAGATTGTTATTTGAAAATGATGTTAGATTCTTGAAACAGTTTTAGGAGGTTAAGAAAATGTTAGTACCTATTAAATGGATGAAACAATATGTTGACATAAATACTGACGATAAAACACTGTCAGATAAATTAACACTTACAGGCTCTCACATTGATGCCGTAATCGATTATACAAAGGAAGTTAAAAATGTTGTAACAGGCAGGATTGTGGAATTGGTTCAACATCCCAATGCTGATAAATTGGTGGTTACACAAATCGACGTAAACAAGGGAGAAAATGTACAAATTATTACAGGTGCAAAGAATGTCAAGGCAGGAGACATCGTCCCTGTTTGTCTGGAAGGTGCGGTGCTGCCTACCGGGCTTAAAATAAAAAAATCAAATTTGCGTGGGCTTCCCTCCTATGGAATGATGTGTTCATATGAAGAACTGGGTTTTGATGATAAGGTTATTCCCAAGGAAGCAAGAGATGGAATAGCCATACTTCCCAAAGACACCGAGCTTGGAAAAGACATTAAAGATGTATTGGAGCTTACAGGGAGTGCATTTGAGGTTGAAGTAACTTTCAACAGACCCGACTGCTTAAATATTGTCGGAATGGCGAGAGAAGCTGCAGCCACACTGGGAACACAGTTCAGATTTCCCAAAATAGAAATTAAGAATGAAGAAGGAATAATAACAGATTACTTAAATGAAGTGGAAATTAAAGATGAGGATTTATGCTCCTGCTTTTATGCCAGAGTAATAAAGGACATAAAAATCGGGCCTTCTCCCCTTTGGATGCAAAGAACATTAATGGATGCTGGAATGAGACCCATAAACAACATAGTTGACGTTACCAACTTTGTAATGCTTGAGCTTGGTCAGCCCCTCCACGCATATAACTTAGAGGCTTTGGAAGGCAAAAAACTAATAGCAAGGAGAGCTGAAAAAGGCGAAAAGATAGTAACAATTGATCAGAATGAAAGAAATCTTGATGAAAATATACTGGTTATAGCCGACGGAGAAAAACCTGCATGCATTGCCGGTGTAATGGGCGGTTATCATTCGGAAATCAGTGAGGATACAAAAATCATGGTGCTGGAAAGTGCCAATTTCAACCCAAAGTCTATTAGAGAGACTTCAAAAAAACTGGGAATGCGCTCTGAAGCATCCTCAAGAAATGAAAAGCCAATGAGCCATGTTATGACTGAACTGGCAGCAAAGAGAGCCTGTCAGTTAATTGAAATGATTGGAGCCGGAACTGTTGTTGGAGGATATCTAAGAGCAGGAAAGAGCGAATATGTTTCTCCTGTTGTGACATTAAGACCTCATCGGGTTAAATGGCTGCTTGGAATAGACATTCCTGTTGATGAAATGCTAAATTATTTAAATACTCTTGAGATTCAATCAATATATGATGGAGAAAAAATAATTAGCAAAATTCCTTATTTCAGAACCGACATTGAACAGGAGGCAGATCTGATAGAAGAAGTAGGAAGGCTGTACGGATTTGAAAACATACCTTCAAAGCCATTGTCAGGAAGTACAAAGGTGGGAAGAAAGTCTGACAAGCGGATGCTGGAGGATCATGTAAAAACAATACTTTGCGGTATGGGACTATATGAAATTACCACATACTCATTTATAAGTCCTAAATGCTATGACAATATAAATGCTGCTGAAGACAGCCATCTTAGAAATTATGTCAGAATTTTAAATCCTCTTGGAGAAGACTTCAGTTCAATGAGAACAACTCTGATCCCAAACATGCTGGAAGTTGTACAAAGAAATTCTAACAGAGATGTTGATGATGCCAAATTATATGAAATCGGCAGTGCTTTTATTCCAAGGGAACAGCCTGTGAGGCAGGAACCTTATGAAAAACTAAGACTTTGTATTGGGATGTTTGGCAAATATGATTTTTACGACTTAAAGGGAATTATTGAAGCACTGCTTCAAAGACTTGGCATAGACGTCACCTTAAAGGCACTGACAGATAATCCTACATTTCATCCGGGAAGATCAGCAGCAATGTATATAAATAATGAATGTATAGGTATTTATGGAGAGGCAAGCCCTAAGACTCTTGATAACTACGGTCTTGACAGCAAGGTTTTTCTTGCGGAGATAGATATCGAAGGACTCCTTGAACATAAAAATACCGACTGGAAGTATAAGCCTCTTCCAAAATATCCTGCCATGGTAAGAGATATTGCGGTAATTGTCAAGGAAACTGTGCCGGTTGGCGATATGATTGAAATTATTTCGGCTGCAAACCCGCACTTGATAGAAAGTGTTGAGTTATTCGACATTTACAAGGGAGAGCATATCGAAGAAGGCTACAAAAGCTGTGCATTTTCAATTACCTACAGAAACAAAGAACGCACTCTAAAGGAAAAAGAGGTTGAAAATATCCACAACAATATACTCAATGAACTGGAAAAGCAATTTGAGGCAAAATTAAGATAAAGATAAAGCAGGAGATTCTTCGGCATAGCCGGAGAATCTTTTTTTGAATGAAAGGCTTCGTCCTCAACACTGATTAGAAGTTTATTCATAGCAATGATACGACATTTCATTGTTTATTAATAGATTTCTTTTTTAAGTACATCCATAATACTATTCCTGCTATGATGGAAAGAATACTTATTAACTGGGCTACCCTCATTCCCAAAAACATCAGGCTGTCAGTTCTCAGCCCTTCAACGAAAAATCTTACAACAGAATATAAAATCATGTATAGTGCAAAGACCTGACCGTGGGTTGTTTTTTTATTTTTTCTGAACCATATCAGAAAAATGAATATAGCAATATTCATTATGGATTCATACAGGAATGTAGGATGAACCTTTTGACCATTAATGATAATTCCCCATGGCAAATCAGTTGGACCTCCATATGCTTCCTGGTTAACATAGTTTCCCCACCTTCCGATTGCCTGCCCCAGGATAACACTGGGTATAACTATGTCAAGCAGTTCAAGAACGTTAATCTTTCTTTTTTTACAGAATAATATACCTACTATAACTCCTGCAATAAGTGCCCCATGTATGGCAAGTCCGCCGTGTCTTATATTAATTATTTCAAATAGGTTCTGGCTGTAAAAGTCCCAGGAAAATATTACATAATATGCTCTTGCACCTACTATTGCAATGGGAATTGCCACAAGCAGAAAATCAAGAAGATTATCTTCTTTAAAGCCTGTTCTCCTGCATTCTCTCAGTGCTATAATTATCCCAAGCAGGACTCCTAAGGATATAAAAACACCATACCACATTATTTCAATTCCAAAAATTCTGAATGCCACCGGATCCATATGCCCTCCTTTTAACAATGGCTTAGCTGTTGCTAAACAATTGTTGTCATGCTGCCTTATTTTTATAACTTATGTTAATTATACAGATATAAAGAGTTCAAGTCAATAAAAGAATGAGGTTCTTCATGCTATGCATGTGTCTGACACCCTTATACTTAAAGAAGATTTTATGCTTTAAACATTAGCATAATGACATATAGTTATCAGATTTTTCAACAAATTATAGTTAGCCGTCAGTTGAATAATATCTTTTTTTGTAGTTTTAGGCGAGAGGTGCAGTGAAACAGTGACAGCTTATTCAAGAAAAGCATGTAAATTTCATATAAAACTAATTGTAAAATAATTTTTTGAAATTTTTAAAATAATAGTGGCATTTTTTACCCACATTGTGGTATAATATGCCCAGTAGGTGGTAGAAAATGTTTACTGGTGAATACACACATTCATTCGATGAAAAGGGAAGGGTAATTATACCTTCTAAATTTAGAAATGAACTTGGAGAAACATTCTATATCGGAAAAGGATTGGATAAATGTCTGTTTGTTTATCCTGTTGAAACATGGAATGAATTTGTGGGTAAACTAAGAAATTTATCTACATTTAATAAAGAGGAAAGATTCTTTTTGAGAAGATTTGTTTCCGGATTCAGTGAATGCTCTTTTGATAAACAGGGAAGAATATTAATACCGACAAATTTAAGGGACTTCATCGGATTAAACTCTGAAGTTGCTGTAATAGGGGTTATAGACAGAATTGAAATCTGGAATAAAGATAGTTGGAATGATTACTACAATGATGACGAATTTGATTTTGACAGCATTGCAGAAAAGATGTCAGATTTGGGGATAGGCTTATAGGAGGAAACATGGATTACAGGCACACATCGGTTTTATTGGACGAATCAATAGAGGGGTTAAACATTAAGGCTGACGGAATTTATGTTGATGCGACTTTGGGCGGGGGAGGCCATACAGAGTCAATATTAAAACGAGTAAGAGAAGGAAAAGTAATAGGTATTGACCGTGATGATTATGCCATTGAAAAGGCAACGGAAAAATTAAAAGAATATAAGAATTTTATTGCAGTAAAAAACAACTTCAGCAACATTGAAGAAGTTTTAGATGAGTTGAATATAGACAAAATTGATGGAATTTTATTTGATTTGGGGGTATCATCATTTCAGCTTGACATACCCGAAAGAGGTTTCAGCTACAATGTGGATATGCCACTTGACATGAGAATGGATAAAAGCCAGACAACTACTGCCAGACATATAGTTAACGGCTATGAGGAGCATGAGCTGTCAAGAATACTTTGGGAATATGGCGAAGAAAAGTGGGCAGTTAGAATAGCAAAATTCATTGTTCAGGAAAGAGAACAGGAATTTATAGAAACCACCGGACAACTTGTAAGTATTATTAAAAAAGCAATACCCAAGCAGGTTAGAATGGAAGGCTCACATCCGGCTAAAAAAACATTTCAGGCAATAAGAATTGAAGTTAACAAAGAGCTTGAAATACTTGAAAATACTATTAAAAACGCTGTGGACAGACTGAATGAAGGCGGAAGGATATGCGTTATAACCTTTCATTCCTTAGAGGACAGAATAATTAAAAATACTTTCGCAGATTTAAACAAGGACTGCATTTGTCCTCCTGAATTTCCTACATGTATGTGCGACCACCGGCGCAAACTGAAAATTATCACAAGAAAACCAATTGTTCCGTCAGAAGAAGAAATTTCTGAAAATCACAGGGCACACAGTGCTAAGCTAAGAATAGGAGAGAGGGTGTATTAAGTGTCAGCTTTAAGAAAAGAAGTTATTGATTTTGATTATGAACAAGAATCTTCAGAATATTCTCCAAAGAAAAAGCGAATAAAAAGAAATAAGAAAAATAATATTATAGAAAGCTTTAAGAATTCAGTTATATTAGCTGTTACATTTGTTCTTGGAATTTTAATAGTCTATAACTATGCTGTCATAACGGATAAACAAATGGAACTCAATACACTTAATAATGAAATTGCAACTCTCAATGATGACATAGATGCTTACAATATAGCTTTGGAGAGTATTAAGAACACTAATTCCATCGAAGAAATTGCCAAAACATATTTAGGCATGAATTACCCTACAAGAAAACAAACCGTGTTTGTTGATTTTGCATATGGAAGCTCAGATACTGAAAACACTGAAAGCGCTAAAGACACTGAAGATAACGAAACGAAGGCTGCTAAAGACGAAAGCAGAAACATACTGATTGGTATAATTGACAAGGTGGTAAGTTTCATTCAGTAAGGAGGTTCCCCATGAAAAGACAGATTAAAAGCACCACTAACCTTCAGAATAAAAAAAGAATGTTGGTATTTTTGGTTTGCTTTTTTTTAGTTACAGTTGCATTGATAATTAGACTTGGAGTTGTTCAGATAATAGATGGAGAAGAATATAAAAAACAAGCCATGGAAAATTGGTCCCGTGATATTACCATAAATGCCAAAAGGGGAACAATTTACGATGCAAAGGGAAAGAAGCTTGCGGTAAGCATTAATTCAAGTTCGGTAACCTGTTTCCCCGCAGACGTAAAAAAAGCTGTTAAGACAGAAGAAAGCACAGAGTCAGAGGAAGGCGGAGGCTTGCTTACATCAATTCTAAAAAAAATGAACAAATCCTTCAGTTCTGTAAAATCATCAGCTGCTGATTCGATTCCAAAAAACACAAAAACACCTGAAGAGACAGCGAAAATTCTGGCTGAAATATTGGAAATGGACTATGATGATGTGTTAAACAAGATAACTGCAAATTCTAAATATGTGGTTTTAAAAAAATGGATAACTGATGACCAGGTACAAAAAATCAGAGAAGCACAATTAAGCGGTATAAATATAATTGAGGATAACAAGCGTGTGTATCCGTATGGTAATTTTGCTCCGTACATCCTTGGATTTACCAACATAGACCAGGATGGGCTTTATGGAGTAGAAGCAACCTACAATGATTATTTAACAGGAATACCCGGAAGGACTGTCGTAAATACAGATGGACATGGAAGAGAACTTCCCTTTGGCTATAATGAATATTATGAGCCGAAGGATGGTCTGGGAGTGGTTCTGACTATGGATGAGGTGATTCAGCATTACGCTGAATCTGCCGCACAGAAGGTCTTGAAGGACTACAACGCAAAAAGGGCTACTATTATTGTGATGGATCCTAACAATGGAGATATGTTGGCAATGACATCAAAGCCTGATTATGATCCCAACAGTCCTAAGCAACCCATAGATGAAGTTATTCAGCAGGAATGGTCTTCCATGCCTGATGATGAGCTGCAAAAAGCGTGGTTTGACATGTGGAGAAATCCGGCTGTCAATGACATATATGAGCCAGGTTCAACTTTCAAGCTTCTTACTACAGCAATAGCTCTTGAGGAAAATAAGGCAACGCTTAATTCTACATATTATTGCGATGGCTATGTAAGACAGATACCCGGAGAAAATATCAAATGCTGGAGGTATTACAGTCCTCACGGACAACAGACATTGTCTGAGGCAATTCAAAATTCATGCAATGATGCACTGGCACAAATAGGTCTTGACATAGGCAAGGATCTATTTTACAAATATTTGAGATCCTTTGGGCTTGAAGAACCGTCGGGTATTATGTTGAATGGTGAAGCTCGCGGTTTAGTTAAGGAGCCGGCAAATATGAAGGATGTGGATGTGGTCACTCAGGCATTTGGTCAGGGAGTTGCACTGACACCTATACAATTAGTAACTGCTGTATCAGCTATATCAAATGGAGGAAATTTATTTGAGCCAAGAGTTGTGAAGCAGCTTATAGATGAAGATGGTAATGTTGTAAAGGATTTTGAACCTGCTTTAAGGAGGAAAGTAATTTCTGAAGAAACTTCAAAAATTATGCTTTCCATAATGAAAGATTCAGCAGAGGCAGGAACAAAACAGGCATATCGTCCGGGCTACAGAATAGGCGGTAAATCCGGAACGGCGCAAAAGGTTATCGATGGCAGGTATGTCGACGGGAAGTTCATTTCTTCTTTCATAGGAACAGCTCCGGTTGATAATCCAAGGGTAGTTGCAATAGTATTAGTAGATGAGCCCGATATTAGTATCGGATACTATGGAAGTACGGTTGCCGGACCGGTTGCGGCGGATTTATTAGAAAATATTATGAAATATTACGATGTTGAACCTGTTTATACCGAGGAAGAGCTTGGTAAGGTTCAGGCTCAGACCGTGGAAGTACCTGATTTGCTGGGACTTTCCATTGCAGAAGCAACAAATAAGCTGATTAAGGCAGGGCTTGAGAGCAATATTACAATAGAAGTAGAAGCAGATAAAATTGTAAAGGCACAATTCCCTAAGGCTGGAGAAAAGGTAATTAAAAATTCAATGGTTACATTAATTTTAAATTAAATTAATTTTAGGACATTTTTCAGCTTCGCCTCAGAATAACACAAAATATATCATAAGGGCGGAACGCAAATGCGTTCCGTTTTTATCACGGATTTCTTGATAATTATTTTTAAATATGATAAAATTGCATACAATATAACACTTAATTAGGAGAGCTATGAAATGGAAATAAAAAGTCTTCTTAAGCAAATAGATTATGAAAGATTTTCAGGCGATGAAAATGTTCTGATTAAAGGGATGACCAATGATTCGAGAAAGGTTGTAACCGGTGATATTTTTGTTGCTGTGAAGGGATTTACCGCAGATGGTCACAGGTTTATCAAGGATGCCTTGAAAAACGGGGCGGCTGCTATAATGTGTGAATACATACCGTCAGAACTAAAAGATGAAGGTAACTTTATTGTTGTTAAAGATCCAAGAGCTTCTATTGCTCCTGCGGCAAGCATTATATATGGACATCCGTCAGAAAAAATTAATATTATCGGAGTTACAGGAACTAACGGCAAAACAAGTTCTACATATTTATTAAAAGGAATTTATGACCATATGGGAGATAAGTCAGGAATAATCGGGACTATGGGTGTCCTGACAGACGGTGAAAAGATTAAAGTTGATAATACTACCCCGGAAGCTTTTGACCTGCAGAAATATTTTGCAAGAATGGTCGAGAAATCAATTGACCACTGCTTTGTGGAGGTTTCATCTCATGCTCTGAAACTTAACAGGGTTGACAATGTTAATATTGATGTAGGCATATTCACTAATCTTACAAGGGATCATCTGGATTTTCATAAAACTATGGAAAATTATTATCAGGCTAAAAAAAAGCTGTTTTATTTAACCAAAATTAATAATATTATTAATGTTGACGATGAATATGGTGAAAGACTCTATAGGGAGCTTAAGGAAGAAGGTATAAAGGCAATATCTGTAGCTATTGATAATGAAGCAACTATCAGGGCATTAAATCTGATAACAACAAAGGAAGGGACTTCCTTTGATATTGATATTCAAGGTACAATTAAAAAAGCTCATGTTAATACCCCCGGTAAATTCAGTGTTCTCAACTCACTTGGTGCCTTTGGGGCGGCATATGCACTGGGTGCGGACGCAGATAAAATAATTGAAGCATTAGGCGAAATAAAGGGTGTCACAGGAAGGTTTGAAATGCTGGAAAACAACCTTGACTGCACTATTATTTTAGATTTTGCCCACACTCCTGATGGTTTGCAAAAGGTTATGGATACAATCAATGAGTTTGCCGAAGGAAGAAAAATTGTAATGTTTGGTGCAGGAGGTGAAAGAGACTCGGCAAGGCGTGGACCGATGGGGGAAATAGCAGGAAAATATTGCGATTTAAGTATACTGACTTCAGATAATCCAAGATTTGAGGATCCCTATGAAATATGCCTTGAAATTGCACAGGGAGTAGAAAAGTTTGGCGGCAAATATGAAATAATTGTGGAAAGAGATAAAGCTATCTATTATGCTATTGACAATTCAATAAGCAAGGATGTAATATTGTTAGCGGGAAAATCCACGGAACCTTATCAGGATATGGGAACAGAAAAGGTACCCTATGATGAAGGTTCAATAGCAAAAAAAGCGATAATTGACGTAGAAAGAAAACGAGGATTAAAAAAGTAGTTGGACATACCTATAAAACCGGGATAATCTCTGTGATAGATTTTGAGGGAATGTCCCCATACTTAATAACAGCAAGGAGTTTAAAATGCAAGTCAACGGACAAATAATCAGGGTAATAATTGTATCTTTTCTAATAGCGTTGTTTCTGGGACCGGTGGTTATACCGGTTTTAAGACGTCTCAAGGTAGGACAAAGCATTCGGGAGGAAGGACCTAAGTCTCATTACAAAAAGTCGGGAACACCTACCATGGGAGGAATTATCATTGTTTTTTCCGTAATAATTTCAGTTTTTACAAGTGGTTACTACACCCGTGAAATTTGGGCAGCACTGTTTTTTATGGTGGGATTTGGGCTAATAGGATTCACTGACGACTACATAAAGGTTGTTCAAAAAAGAAACCTGGGTCTTAAGGCATATCAGAAAATATTGGCACAGTTTATTTTTGCTCTGCTTTTGGCTGCATACGGTTCAAGATACAGCGCATACGGAACAAAACTCATAATACCATTTGCAAATGCATATATTGATTTAGGGGTACTGTATGTACCGTTTGTATTATTTGTAGTTTTGGGAACTGTGAATGCGGTAAACCTGACTGACGGTCTTGATGGTCTCAGTACCGGGGTAACTCTTATTGTAATGGCAGCGTTCAGCCTTATAAGCGGCAGCATGAAAGAAATCAACCCAATATTTGAAGGAATTTCTATAGTCAGTGCGGCAGTTGCCGGAGCATGTCTTGGCTTTCTGAAACACAATTCAAATCCTGCAAAGGTGTTTATGGGAGATACGGGTTCTTTGGCACTTGGAGGAGCTGTTGCTGCAGTTGCCGTAATTTCAAACACAGTGCTTTTAATACCGATTATCGGCGGGATATATTTTGCGGAAGCTCTTTCTGTAATTATACAGGTGCTTCATTATAAAAGAACAAAAAGAAGAATATTTAAAATGGCACCTCTTCACCACCACTTTGAAATGAGCGGCTGGAAGGAAACGAAGGTTGTAGGTGTGTTTTGGATTATAACTGTCATACTGGCATTTATAGGAATTTATTCTGTATAGAATACATAGAATTATAACAAGGCTTTTGACCGCTGAGTTCACTGTACTTGTTATGAGCTGCAGAAAAGAGGTTAGCATGAAAAATAAAAACATATTAGTTATAGGGCTTGGAGTTTCAGGAATTGCATGCATAAAAGGATTGAACATGCTTGGTGCAAATTTATTTGTTTATGATGAAAAAAAACAATCAGCAGAAAAATTAGGGGAAATAGAAAATATTAAAGCTGAATATTATTTTGGTAACGATGAATTAGAAAAATTAAATATGGACTGTCTTGATCTTGCAATTAAAAGTCCTGGAATAAAGTATGAAGTACCTGTTGTTAAAAAATTAATTGAAAAGAATGTTAAGATAGTAAGCGATATTGAGGCTGCATATGAGGTAACTGATGCACCTATTGTGTCAATAACAGGAACAAACGGAAAAACCACCACAACGACACTTGTGGGTGAAATTGTAAAGGAAAGCAAAAAAAGCTGTAAAGTTACAGGCAATATCGGTTCCGGAATGTTCTATGATGCAATTAGTTCAGGGAAAGATGATATACTTGTTGCAGAGGTAAGCAGCTTTCAGCTTGCCGGAACTTTTCGATATAAACCCCATATAAGCATTATTACAAACATAACTCCCGATCATTTGGATTATCATCATACAATGGAGAATTATATTGAGTCTAAATTTAAAAATGTAATAAATCAGGATGAAAGTGATTATGCAATATTAAATTATGAAGATGAAATAATAAGAGATTTTTCAAACAAGATTAAGGCAAAGAAAATATTTTTCAGCTCTGAACATATTTTAGATGATGGAATATGCGTTGAAGATGGAAAAATGATTTTTAAGTCAAAAGGAAAATCTGAATTTATTATAAATATTAAGGACATATTCATTCCAGGCAAACATAATTTAGAAAATGCCATGGCTGCAGCAGGAGCTGCCCTGGCACTTGGAATTGACAAAGAAACTATTGCACATGTGCTGAGAGAATTTAAGGGTGTGGAGCACCGACTGGAGTTTTGCGGTGAATTTAACGGAGTTAAATTTTATAATGATTCCAAGGGAACAAATACAGACGCTTCTGTAAAAGCAGTTCTGGGAATTGAAAAACCTATAATATTAATTGCAGGGGGCTATGACAAGAAAGCTTCATACGATGATTTTATTAAAGCATTCGATGATAAGGTGAAGGCATTGGTTCTTTTAGGGCAGACAGCGGATGAAATAGACATCTGTGCCAGAAAATACGGATTTATGGATATATACCATGTTAGCAATATGGAAGAGGCAGTTAAAAAATGCTTTGACTTAAGCAGTGAAGGCGATAATGTTTTATTATCTCCTGCATGTGCCAGCTGGGACATGTACCCTAACTACGAGGTCAGAGGAAGAGATTTTAAGGAGAGGGTAAATTATTATGGAGGCATCAGTAAAAAAAGCAGGTAAAAATACAATTGACTGGCTGTTGGTTTTTATAATTATTGTTTTGGTGCTCTTTGGGTTTCTGATGGTTTACAGTTCCAGCTATCCTGACGGGTATTATAAATTTGACGGTGATCCCTTTTATTTTCTTAAAAAGCAGGTATTTGCTGCGGTTATCGGGCTTGTTGGGATGGGCTTTTTAGCAAATATTCCATATAAAATATATGCTAAATTCAATAAAGCAATTTTAATCGCATGTATTGGTCTTGCCCTTCTTACGGTTATACTGGGTATAGCTTCTAACGGTGCTCAAAGATGGATTGTTATAGGAGGTATATCACTTCAGCCTTCAGAAATAATAAAAATAGGCGGAGTTATATATATGGCTGATTATTTCAGCAAGAACAGGAAGAATATTGGCTCATTCAGAAAGGGATTTTTGCCATCCATGCTGCTTATAGGTTTGTTCTGCCTTTTAATAGCAATTCAGGATGATTTAAGTACTGCAATAATACTGGGAGGCACATTAATTGTAATGTTTTTTTGTGCAGGTGCAAAGTTAAGGCATTTATTTGCTCTGCTTATGGTGGGTGTTGCAGGCGTTATTGTCCTGGTATCCATGGAAGAATACAGAATAACAAGAGTAATAGTGTTTTTAGACCCTTTTAAATATCCTCTGGCTGAAGGTTATCAGATAATTCAATCACTTTTAGCTTTAGGAACAGGCGGATTGTTTGGCATGGGCATAGGCAAGAGCAGACAAAAGTTTTTTCATCTCCCTGAAGCATACAATGATTTCATTTTCTCCATTATAGGCGAGGAGCTTGGATTTGTGGGTTGTGTGTTTGTAATACTTGCTTTTGTAGTTTTTTCATGGAGAGGACTTCGTATTTCCATGAATACTGAGGATTTTTTTGGAAGTCAGGTTGCGCTGGGACTTACTACATTGGTGTTGGTTCAGTTTTTAATACACGTTGCTGTTGCAACATCATCAATGCCACCTACGGGAAGGGCTCTTCCGTTCATAAGCGCCGGAGGATCCTCACTTATGTTTTTGCTGTTTTCCATGGGTATACTGTTAAATATATCGAGATATGCCGATACATACAGAAATTAAATTTTAAGGGATGATACAATGAGAGTTTTGATTACAGGCGGAGGAACCGGAGGCCATATTAATCCGGCGCTGGCTATAGCCCAGAAAATAATAAGTGAAGACTCGGCGAACCAGGTTCTGTATGTTGGAACCAGGGACGGACTGGAAAGAGAGCTTGCTTCAAAAGCAGGCTTTGATTATAGATATGTTACCGCAAAATATCTGAAAAGAAAAATAAGCTTTGAAAATGTAAAGACATTGTTTGCGTCCATAAAGGGAGTAGCCCAGGCATCCAGGATAATCAGTGAATTTAAGCCTGACATAGTTGTTGGGACAGGAGGATATGTCTGCGGACCCGTGGTTCTTGCAGGAAGCATTAAAAAGGTTCCTACAATGATTCTTGAGCAAAATGTTTTTCCGGGAGTGACCAACAAAATGCTTTCTAAATTCGTGGATGTTATTGGAATAAGCTTTGCTGAAGCCGAAAAATATTTCCCTGAAGAGGCAAGAAAAAAGCTTGTGCTTGTAGGGAATCCAGTCAGAAAGGATATTTTGACTGCAGACAGAAAAAAATCAAGAACGGAGTTAAATCTGCGCCCTGACGTTATATGTGTTTATTCATTTGGAGGCAGCGGCGGGCAGGTAAGTTTAAACGAAGCAATAGTAGATGTTATAAAAAAATATAACGGGCAAAAGAACATTAAAATAATACATGTAACAGGAAAAAAACTGTATCAAAGTTTTATGGATGAAATAAATGAACAAAATATACACCTTGAAAATAATATAGATATAGTTGAATATATGTATGATGCGGCAATTGTTTTGTCAGCATCAGATATTGTAATAGGCAGCGCAGGCGCTATAACTATTGCTGAAATTACTGCTCTTGGTGTACCGGCAATTTTGATCCCAAAAACATATACGGCTGAAAACCATCAGGAATACAATGCAAGAGCTCTGGAAAAGAAAGGAGCCGCAAGAGTGATTCTTGAAAAAGATTTAGATGGTAAAAAACTTATAAAAGAAATTGAAGAAATAATTGAAAATAAAAACCTGTTGAAAACAATGTCCACTAATTCTAAGAAAATGGGTAATGCTGATGTTGAGAATAAAATATATGATTCAATGTTAAAACTCACCGTCTTGAAACCCCGAAAGTAACAAGTATGAGCAGTGTGCATAATATATATTATGATTACCTACTTGTTTCGGAGGGATAAGGATGGGAAGTTTTATAATTCAAGGAAGCAATAAACTTGAGGGAATCGTTGATATAGGCGGATCAAAAAATGCTGCTCTTCCTATTTTAGCAAGCACTGTAATATGCGGAAGAGAATATCTTCTTGACAATATACCGGATATAGAAGATGTAAGAGATATGTTGGAAATCCTGAGAATCATGGGATGTTCTGTCCAATATGATAATGGTGTAGCATTAATTGATACCAGAGGGTTAAATACCTATAAGGTTCCTGATAAGCTGGTAAAGAAAATCAGATCGTCAATAATTTTAATGGGTGCTGTACTGCAGAGAACCGGTAAAGTTGAAATAGCATTTCCGGGTGGATGTGAAATAGGGCTTAGACCTATAGACCTTCATTTGAAGGGATTAAGAAAACTTGGAGTTGAAATAACCGAGAAGAGTGGAATTCTGGTCGGTTCGGTGAATGAAACTGAAGGCTGTGAAATTTTGCTTGATTATCCCAGTGTGGGAGCAACAGAAAATATAATGTTATATGCTGTTGGGGTATCCGGAAAAACAGTAATATACAATCCGGCGAAAGAGCCCGAAATTGTGGACTTGCAGAATTTTTTAAGGGTTTGTGGTTATTCTGTCAACGGAGCTGGAACAGGCGCAATTACTATTGAAGGAAAAAACATTGAATATACTGAGACCGTGGAATATAAGATTATCCCCGATCGTATTGAGGCAGGAACTTATTTGAGTGCAGCCGCATCGATGAAGAGCAAAATTTACATAAGAAACATTGAAAAATCTCATTTTAAGTCCATAACTTCAATATATGAGGATGCAGGATGCAAAATAAGAGAAACACACGGAACCATTGCAATTTCTAATGACAGACGTCTAAATGCAATAGAAAAGGTCACTACGCAGCCATATCCGGGGTTTCCCACAGATATGCAGGCACAATTCATGGCGTCTATGTCGCTGGCTGACGGAATAACAATAGTAGAAGAAACTGTTTTCGACAGCAGATTTAAGCACGTGCCTGAGCTTCAGAAAATGGGAGCTAACATTACAATCATAGGAAGAGTTGCCGTGATAGAAGGAATGGAAAAACTGTACGGAGCAGAGGTTGAATCAAAAGACCTAAGAGGCGGTGCAGCATTGGTGATAGCAGCATTGGGAGCAGAAGGCACCACTAAGATTAATAATATTCATCATATTAACAGAGGATATGAAAAATTTGTAAATAAACTGCAAAATTTAGGCGCAATAATAACTGAAGTTGATGATTGAAGGTTATCATCATGAGCAGTAGCGAAGGATCTCATCTTTAAGTATGTGATTCTTCCCTGCGGTTCAGAATAGCAATGAAGGTGAACTGTAGGTAGATAAAATGGCAAAAGATAAGAAAAAGAGTAAAAAACGTAAGAAAAAGAAGATCAAGAAAAAATTCAGGAAGCTATTTGTCAGTACAGCGGCTTTTATTGTAGCTGCTGTAGTTGTCATTTTTTGTTGCAGGTACATTTATTACGAAACAGATTACTTTAACGTAAAAGAAGTTCAGGTTTCAGGTAACAGCATATATACCAGGGACTACATTAAAACAAAGTCACAGATAGAAGATGGGGAAAAAATATTCAGCATTGACAGGCGCAGGGTTAAAGATATCATCGAAGATGAAGTCTATGTAAAAAATGCCAGAGTTGTTTATGAGCTTCCCAACAGAATGTTAATAGAGCTTACAGAGAGACAGGAAAAATATCAGGTATTTTACAATAACGAATACATAGTTACTGATAAGGACGGATTTGTCCTGCGCACCGGAAGTGAAAAAAACGAATTAATAACTATTGAAAGTTTGGAAGATGTATTATACAATATAGGAGAAACCATACAAATTACAGGAGTTGAAAATGTCAGCAGTATTTTCGATACAGTTGATTATATAAATGACGAATTTGGAACAGAAACAGTTAAGGGTCTCTATATAGACTCTGATAACAGTTTTTTACTGGAAACTGAATATGGAACATACATAAGAATCAGACTGGATGAAGACATTAAGTATCAGATAGTCTTTGCGATGAAAATAATAAATGAAAGGCTTAACAACAACCTGATGGTAGTAAACGGCCTTATAGATTTTACAAAAGGGGACAGCCCGGTTTATGCAGAAGACTTTAAAAGGGAGGATAAAATCAATGAATAAGCTATGGCAAAAAGGAATGCTGTTTGGAATAAGTGTGGTTCTGGGAATAATATTAATGACACAAATACAAACAACAAACAATGTTTTGGGAAATGAAGATCCTCAGGAAATAGCATCAGATTTAAACAATGAACTGGCAGAACTGACTCTTGAAAAAAATGAACTCAGAGATGAGCTTGATGAGCTTAGAAAAGCATCACAGAAAAGTCAGGAAGAGCTTGATGTAAGAGAAGGTGAAATCCAGAGGCTTACCGAAGAACTCCAAAAACAAAAAATATTGTCCGGGTACTCTGAGGTTAAAGGTAAAGGCACAATTATAACAATTGACTCAGAGCCTAATTCCTATGTAAACCTGTCCACAAGCCATCAGTTTATTTTAGCTCTCATAAGTTACTTAAACAATGCAGGGGTTGAAGCAATATCAATTAACGGGCAGAGATATACAAACTATACAGAAATTGTTCCAGTGTTGGATCACATAAACGTAAATGGAGTCGCCATGGTTTTGCCATTGGAAATAAAGGCAATAGGAAATGAGCAGACAATAAAGGCATCATTAAATTTTGTGGGAGGCATAGTGACCCAAATGAAAGAAAGAGGATATATTATTGAAATAGAAAGCTCTCCGGAAGTATTTATCAATGCATATGACGGTAAAAGAGAATTCAAATATGCCTCGCCCATAACAAATGACGAAGAAAATTAGAATAGTTAGAATGGAGGAGATTCATATAAAGATCAAGACCATAAATATTTTTCTTGCTATACTGGGTTTCATCACAGCATTGTTTATAGTTAATGGTGTAGATGCAAACATAGATGAAAACACCATATATGTTATAAAAAATCTGGATCATTACGAAAAAAATATAGAAGATATGAGAAACATTGTTGAAAATCTCAGAGAAGAAGTAAATATTGAAAAAAAAGATATAGACAGCTATGAAAATATTAGCTATTTGGACGATATTATAAGTATAAACGCACAAATAGAGGAGCTGAAGTTTTATAACGGCTTTACAGATGTGAGAGGACCGGGAATATATTTAAAGGTTTCAGACAGTACAAGCGAAGATGAAAGCCTTGACATAATGGAAAGAATAATACATGATGTGGATATTACAGTACTGCTGAACGACTTAAAAGCTGCCGGTGCGGAAGCAATCGACGTTAACGGCAAAAGGATTATAAACATATCTGAGGTTGTATGCGCAGGTCCCATACTTAGAATAAACGGTGAAGCGGTGCCAGCCCCTTTCATTATAAGAGCTATAGGAGATATGGAAAGCCTGTACGAATCTATAACAGAAGAAGGTACATATGCTTATAATCTGAAAAGTAATTATGGAATGGAAGTAGAGTCAATTAAGGTTTATAACATGAGCATCCCCAGGTATAAACGTTACGGATATGATTATGGAGATGGTTATGAAGTTAAATATGCGGACATCGTAGAAAGGTAAGGGGTAATTATGATATATGTAGTTGCAGGTATTATTCTCGGCGTATTGGCAGGCTTAAATTTAAACATAACATACAGTCTTGACTATGCGGTATATATTTCGCTTGCTGTTTTAGCGATTATTAATACAATTTTTAATATGTTAAATGAAAATGTAAAGGGTGAATTAACGGTTGTCAAAAGCATAATATTTTTGTTAGGTGACCTGATTTTCGGTTTATTGCTGGGGTATGTGGGAGAACAGTTGGGACTTCCGATTTATCTTGCAGCAGTTTTTGCATTCGGAAATAATATATATAAAAATATAGGCAATTTAACTAATTATTTGCTTGAAAAATATCATAAAAATAAAGAAAGCCATTAAAAATGTGTATGAAAGTCAAAAAATTTATGGTATAATACAAAACATAACTATAGAAAAATTTTCTCTCGTTTAGGAGGTCAATATATGTTTCAATTTGAGGAACCAACAGAAAGACTTGCGAATATTAAGGTAATTGGAGTAGGAGGGGGCGGAAATAATGCTGTAAACAGGATGATTGATGCCGGAGTCAGGGGAGTTACTTTTATCAGCGTAAATACGGACAAGCAGGCATTATATACGTCAAAAGCAGAAATAAAGTTTCAGATAGGCGAGAAATTAACAAATGGGTTAGGTGCCGGTTCGAAACCTGAGATTGGAGAAAAAGCTGCCGAGGAAAATAAACAAGACATAGCTGATTTAGTTGAAGGTGCCGATATGGTGTTTATAACCGCAGGTATGGGAGGAGGAACCGGAACCGGAGCCGCACCGTACATAGCAGGAATTGCAAAGCAACTTGGAATACTGACAGTAGCCGTAGTAACAAAACCGTTTATGTTTGAAGGCAGAAACAGAGCAAAAAATGCAGAAATGGGACTTAAAAGGCTGAAAGAAAACATAGATACTCTGGTGGTTATTCCAAACGATAAGCTTCTGGAGATATCAGACAAAAAAACAACCATGCTTGAAGCATTTTCTTTGGCTGATGATGTTTTAAGACAAGGTATTCAAGGTATTTCAGATTTAATTGCCATTCCGGCAATAATGAATCTGGACTTTGCCGATGTTGAAACCATTATGTCCGGACAAGGTCTTGCACATATGGGAATCGGACAGGCTACAGGTGAAAACAGAGCGTTGAATGCTGTAAAGCAGGCAATTCAGAGTCCGCTGCTGGAAACATCCATCAACGGTGCCAGAGGAGTCCTTTTAAATATAACAGGCGGAACAAACATGGGCATACATGAGGTTAATGAAGCGGCAAAGCTTATTGAGGAAGCAGCAGATCCGGAAGCAAACATAATTTTCGGTGCGAACATAGATGAAGCAGTGGGAGATTCGGTAAAAATTACAGTTATAGCAACAGGGTTTGCAGAATCCGGTGAAAGTGACAAACCAAGAACGGTCATGGGTGACAATACAAAACCCGCCAAGGATGATAAGCAGGTACAGAAGGATAATCCCTTTGATTTTCAAATTCCGCCATTTCTAAACAAGAGAAATAACATCTAAGTGCAAAGAGGACCGTTAGGTTCTTTTTTCTTGCATTATTTATTTTTATATGGTATCCTTTTAAAGTTAAAGGCACGAATAATATTATTATAGTAAGGATGATTAAATGATAACAGTAACAAACTTAAGCCTCCAATTTGGTGGGAGTAAGCTTTTTAACGATGTAAATTTAAAGTTTGTTCCAGGGAATTGCTATGGAGTTATAGGAGCAAATGGAGCAGGAAAATCTACATTTCTCAAAATATTGTCAGGTGAAATTGAATGTACCACAGGAGAGATAATAATACCTAATAATGTTAGAATGTCAGTACTGAAGCAAGATCACTTCATGTATGATGATTTTCCGGTAATGGAAACAGTTATAATGGGCAATAAGAGATTATATGAAATTATGAAAGAGAAAGATGACCTTTATGCAAAAGAAGATTTCACGGATGAAGATGGAGTGAAAGCTTCAGTTTTAGAAGGTGAATTTGCTGAAATGAATGGGTGGGATGCAGAAACTGAGGTTGCTCAGATACTTCAGGGTCTTGGTGTTGGTTCTGAACTTCACTATTCATATATGAAGGATTTAAACGGTGGAGATAAGGTTAAGGTTATGCTTGCCCAGGCACTGTTCGGACGCCCCGGGATAATTCTTCTTGATGAGCCTACTAACAACCTTGACATAGACTCAATAAACTGGCTGGAAGACTTTTTGCTGGATTTTGAAGGCCTTGTAATAGTCGTATCCCATGACAGGCATTTTTTAAATACAGTATGTACACATATAGTCGATATTGACTATAAGAAAATTAAAATGTATGTGGGAAACTATGATTTCTGGTATGAGTCAAGTCAGCTCATGCAGCAGCTTATGAGAGATCAGAACAGAAAGAGGGAGGACAAAATTAAGGACCTCCAAAACTTTATCCAGAGATTCTCAGCCAATAAATCTAAGTCTAAACAAGCCACATCAAGAAGAAAACTTCTTGAAAAACTGGAAATAGAAGAAATGCCGGCATCTTCAAGAAGGTATCCCTTTGTTAAATTTGCTCCTGACAGAGAAGTGGGAAATGAAATACTGACTGTTGAAGGATTATCAAAGACAGTAGATGGAATTGATGTGTTAAAAAACATTTCATTCAGAGTGAATCGGGATGATAAGATAGCCTTTATCGGTGAAAATGAACTGGCCGAGACAACCTTGTTCAAGATACTTATTGGTGAGATGGAACCTGACGAGGGAACCATAAAGTGGGGACAGACAATAACTAAATCATATTTCCCGAAAGATAACTCCGAGTTTTTTGACGGTATAAATCTAAATTTGGTCGACTGGATGAGACAGTTCTCGGAAGATCAGTCAGAAAGCTTTTTAAGAGGATTCCTGGGTCGTATGCTGTTTTCCGGAGATGATGCTTTGAAACCGGCAAATGTGCTGTCAGGCGGAGAAAGAGTGAGATGTATGCTTTCAAGGATGATGCTTTCAGGATCTAACGTACTGATTCTCGACCAGCCCACAAATCATCTGGATCTTGAAGCAATAACTGCATTAAATAACGGATTGATTGACTTTAAAGAAATAGTTCTGTTCTCTTCACATGACCATCAGTTTATTCAAACCGTAGCCAACAGAATTATTGAACTTACGGAAGATGGTTTGATTGACAGAGCAATGACTTACGATGAATATTTAGAGAGAAAAGAAAAGAAGCAGAGGGTGAGTTAATGATTAAAAAGTGTGCTCAGGAAATGAGCTTTGAGGACTTTAGAGATGCCATAAGTCCGGAAATGCTTAATGAACTGACCAAAATGAACATTTCTTACAACAGAGCATACAGTATCTTCAAGGATATTTTGGAAGAATCCCAGCTTGACGCAAATGATGACATGGGCACAATGGAAAGCATTGTAAGAAATATTATTTTAGATTATACAGATGAAGTGCTGGCTAATGAATTCTCCAAGTATGAAAAACCCTGGGAAGAATAAAAACAGGACACGGGGACAGGGGGCGGTTGATTACTTCGCCCCCAAAATCTTATATTTTTAAACCATTTTAAACCCTTAAAGAAACAAAATTTAATAATTTAATAATTTAAAAATGTGTTGACAAATAAAAATAAATGTGTTACTATTTAAACGTATTACAGAGTATTTATGGATTTCACATGTTTTTAGATATTATATGTGTTGCTGTATATAATATGTAAAAATATGTGAATTTTTTATATACAATGTCAATATAAAAATAT
>DHUT01000010.1:39775-74754 GCA_002409285.1 Firmicutes bacterium UBA5227
GAAAAGGGATTTGGATTTATAACAAAGGAAGATGGAAATGATGTATTCGTACATTTTTCAGCTATCCAGGGAGATGGATTCAAAACATTAGAGGAAGGTCAAAAAGTTGAATTTGACGTTACTCAAGGTACCAGAGGAGACCAGGCAGCTAACGTAACAAGATTATAATTAGCTGCTAAAACAGAAATCGGGAACGAAGTTCCCGATTTTAATTTTTTGCCGTATTTTAAAATATAAGCCCCAGCAAAAATACCACACCTGCCATAATTGCGGCGAATACCAGTACATAGGGAAGAACTATGGACAGTACTGCCAGTACCATTGCCAAGAGATCCCCCTTTTCTAGATTTATTTCTTCGACATCTGTTTTTAATTCTTCGTTTGCCCTTTTATCCGGTTTATCCGGCAAATTAGCTTTCCTTATTTTTTCTAAATCTTCATCAACCCGTTTTTTATTAAATAACATCAAAAGACTCCATTCACCTTATGGCACATTGCAAAATGCCCACTGCTCATCTCGGTGTATCTCGGAACTTCTTCTTTGCATACATCCTTCGTGTAGCTGCAACGCGTGTGAAATCGGCAACCTTTCGGAGGATTTGCCGGAGACGGAATATCCCCTTTTAAAATGATTCTCCTTTTGTTTTGATGAGACTCCGGGTCAAATGATGGAACTGCAGACAGCAACGCCTCAGTATAAGGATGCAGAGGGTTAGTAAAAATATCATTCTTGATTCCTTTTTCAACTATCTGTCCCAGGTACATTACCGCAACCTCATCGCTGATGAATTTTACAACCGAAAGGTCGTGGGAAATGAACAAATAAGTAAGACCAAAGTCCTCCTGGGCATCTTTCAATAAATTAATTATTTGTGACTGGATGGAAACATCCAATGCGGAAACAGCTTCATCACAAACTATGAATTCAGGATTTACAGCCAAAGCGCGTGCTATGCATATCCGCTGCCTCTGTCCTCCTGAAAACTGATGAGGATATCGCTCTATTTGCTCAGGGAACAATCCGCACTTCATGATTATTTCGATAGCTTTTTCTTTCATTTCTTTTTTATTTTTAACTATTCCGTGCTGAACCATTGCTTCTCCCACGATTTCATAAATTGGGAGCCTTGGATTTAATGAACTGTAAGGGTCTTGAAATATTATCTGCATTTTAGTACGCATGTGATTTATTTCTCTTTTGCTCATTTGATAAACATTTTTACCCTCATATTCAACATCGCCTTCAGTAGGTTCAATAAGCCTTAACATTGTCCTTCCAAGAGTTGATTTGCCGCATCCTGATTCACCCACTATACCTAATACATTTCCCTTTTGTATTTCAAAGGATACATCATCAACAGCCTTGACACTTCCGGTCTGTCGTTTTATTAGTCCTGATTTAACAGGAAAGTATTTTTTTAAATTTCTAACCGAAACAAGGCTGTTACCTGCTATACTTACTTCGCTCATATACTTGCCTCCTTACTCCTTCCATCGTACAGCCAGCATGCAATTCTGTGTCCGTCCTCCATCGCTGTTTCTTCAGGGAAGACTTCCTTACATATATCCATTGCGTGACCGCACCTGGGATGAAACGGACATCCAGGGGGAGTATTGCTTAAATCAGGAACATTGCCCGGGATAACATGAAGCCTTGAACTTTCAGTGTTCATGTCAGGCTTTGAACTAATCAGTCCTATAGTGTAGGGATGCTTGGGGTTTTTAAATATATTTATTGTGTCAGCAACCTCCACAACCTTTCCTGCATACATAACCATTACACGATCACTCATTTCTGCTATTACTCCAAGGTCATGAGTTATAAAAATAATGGAAGTATTTATTTTCTGTTTAAGCTCGTTCATCAAATCCAGCACCTGAGCCTGAATGGTAACATCCAGGGCGGTGGTAGGCTCGTCCGCAATAAGCAGCCTGGGCTGGCAGGCAAGAGCCATTGCAATCATTGCTCTTTGTCTCATTCCGCCTGACAGTGAAAACGGATAATCATCAACAACACGCTCAGGATTAGGAATCTTTACCGTTTCCAGCATCTTAATGCTTTCCTTGTATGCCTGATTTTTGCTCATATGGCGATGGAGAATCATTGGCTCGCTTATTTGTCTTCCTATTTTAAAAACCGGATTAAGAGATGTCATGGGTTCCTGGAAAATGTAAGATATATCATCACCCCTTATTTCTCTCATTCTTTCGTCAGAAATCTTAAGCATATCCTCACCGTTAAATATGATTTCTCCGCCTTCATATTTTCCGGGGGGAGTTTCTACAAGGCGGGCTATGGACATACATGTAATACTTTTGCCACAGCCTGATTCTCCTACAATACCTAATGTTTCACCCTCGTTAACATGGAAACTTACATCGTCAGCGGCTCTTACAACGCTTCTGTCCGAATAGAAATAGGTTTTCAGGTTCTTTATTTCTAATAACCTTTTTTCCATAAAGCACCTCACTTCTTCATTTTAGGATCTATTGCATCTCTCATGCCGTCACCTAATAAATTAAAACAAATAACAGATAGGAAAATACAAATTCCGGGAGGTATCCAGTACCACCATTTTTGCTGAATTATTAAAATATTCCTGGCTTCCTGTATCATATTTCCCCAGGTGGGCTTTGGTGGGGATACTCCGAGACCGAGAAAGCTAAGGGATGTTTCAGCCAGTATAACCTCCGCCATTCCTAATGTTGCATATACTATAACATATGCCAGAACATTTGGCAGAAGATGTTTGAATATTCTCCTGAAATCTGAGATTCCCAGTGCTTCGCATGCCTCCATGTATTCCATTTCTCTTAATGTAAGTATTTGCCCTCTTACTATTCTTGCTATATTTGGCCAGCTTATTATAGCAAGCACGAATATTAAAATTCCTACGCTGTTACCAAAAACCGCAACAACAGTAATACAAAACATGACATATGGAAAAGACATAAATATTTCAGATATACGCATTATAACAGCATCAGCTATGCCCCCGTAAAAGCCTGCGATGCTCCCTAATATAATTCCTATAAAACATTCAAGGGCTACTACTGCAAGAGCAATGCCCAATGAGATTCTCCCGCCGTAAAACAGTCTGACGAACATGTCTCTGCCTATTTTATCAGTTCCCAGTATATGTTCAGAGCTTGGACCCTGATCTCCGTTTAAAGTATCGGTTGTTTCAATGGAATAATGTGAAAACATTGGAACAAACACACATAAACCAATTAATACTACCAGTATAAAAAGGCTTATCATAGCCATTTTGTTTTTTTTCAGCCTGTAAAAAACTTCTCCCCAATAGCTTCTGTTATTATGTTTACCTGCTGTACTGTTAACTATTTCTGATTTAACCATAAATTCCTCCCTAATCATATCTTATTCTTGGATCAGCTACCGCATACAATATGTCAGCGACCAGAGCACCAATTAAGGTAAGAATAGATAACATGGCATTGATACCAAGAATTAAAGGATAATTTCTGGTAAAGCTTGCTTCAACTGAAATTTTTCCAAGCCCCGGAAGTGCAAAAATTGTTTCTGTAACAACTGCTCCGGATAACAAGGAGGGTATCCAGAATCCAAAAAGAGTAATTATTGGTATTATTGCATTTCTGAATGCATGCCTGTATATTACAGTTTTTTCCCTAAGCCCCTTAGCTCTTGCTGTTCTTATGTAGTCCTGCCTTATTACTTCAAGCATACTTGAACGTGTGTACCTCATAAAAGTTGCAGTTGAACCGAGACCCAGCACAATGCTTGGAAGTACCAGGTGCCACGCCACATCAAGAGCTTTATCAACAGGGCTGGTGGACATTAAAAGTGGATCTTTAAGCCCAAATAAGGGAAAAAACTGAATATCTACAGCAAAAGCTTTCAGCAGGAGAAGCCCAAAGAAAAATGAAGGAATACTAACTCCAATAAGTGAAATAACTGTAAAAACATTGTCTATAGCAGTGTATTGTTTTGTTGCACTTATTATTCCTGCAGGTACACCTATAAGCACCGCTATAATAAGTGAAATAAGAGCCAGAAGAAGAGTTGGCTTTACATAATCACTTATAACTTCTGTTACGGGTTTTTTATGATTTATGGAATAACCCAGGTTACCGTGGAGAGCTTCTGCTACCCAGTTAACAAATCTTTCATACCAAGGAGTTTCAAGACCAAGTTTTTGTGTAAGCTCTGCTTTTTGTTCCGGTGTCATTTTCGGATTCATCATATTTGAAGCCGGCGTACCCGGTGCCTGTTCAAGAATAAAAAATAATATAAATAAAATTCCTAAGAATACGGGAATCATTTGAAGAATACGCCTGATAATATAATTTTTCATTAAATCACCTCATTTCCGTGTAATAACAGGAGGGATTCCCTCCTGTTAACTATTCAAGCGTAACATCTCTTATACTTTGCGGGAACATTACATAAGTATCAATGGTCATGTTTTTTACCCTATTGTTAATTCCAAACAGCTCATTTCTGTAAGCGATAATAACATGAGGAATTTGATCGTTCATGATTTTTGCCCATTCCTTGTAAATTACCGCACGCTTTTCAGTATCAAATTCAGCCTTGCCTTGCTTTACAAGCTCCATTGCTTCAGGGTTCTTGTATCCTGATGCATTAAAACCTCCCTTTACATATGCATCATCATCAAACAATGCTCCTGTCGGGTCTGGATCCGGATCTAAGGAGAATCCCATTGTGAATATATCAAAATCCTTTTCACCTACTTCTGCCTCCATTGTACGAGAAGATACAGTATCAAAATCCATTAATTCTATTTCCAGTTCAACACCAAGCTGTTTCCAGGTGTCTGCTGCCATTCCTGATAGGGTTCCGGGCCATGTTGAGTCTGTATAAACCAGCCAGTTAACGTGGAATTTTTGTCCGTCCTTGTAACGGAATCCGTCAGATTCCATCTTCCAGCCTGCCTCATCCATCAGCTTAGCAGCTTTATCCATATCAAAATCATAAGCATTCAATTTAGAAGAATCAGGGAATGCCCAGGAAGCAGGAGATATTGGAGCCATACCGACTTCGGCAAGTCCTTCACCGTATTCTGCGTTTATAAAGGATTTCCTGTCTAATGCATACATCAGAGCCTGCCTTACTCTTACATCTTCAAGCTGGGGTCTTATACAGTTAAAACACATGAAGGTATATCCATTGCCGAGATAGTTGAAAAGGTGTATGTTATCCATAGCTTTTGCAGCTTTAAGGTTTTCTGAACTTGAAGAAATTTGTGCAAAGTCAATCTGACCTGTTTGAAGTGCTGAAAGTATTGATTCATCCGGAACCTCACTCATTAGTACACCATCAAATTGAAGCGCCTTTGAAGGATCCCAGTAATTTTTGTTTTTCATTAATTTAATATATTGCTTAGGCTCCCAGCTGTCAAACACACACACGCCCGAACCCATAGGCTTTTCGTTAAGCGCCAGGAAATCTTCCCAGGTATTAAAGGCATAATAATCAGAAGGCATAATACCATAGTTGAAGCATTGTATATTTGCAGGGGCAGCCTCACCCTCAGCAAATGTAAAGGATATGGTCTTATCATCTATAACCTTTATTCCTTCAAACACATTAGTTTCACCGCTGTGGTATTCTTTGTAGCCGGCAAGGGTCGAAACAGCATAAGCTCTCGGACCGTCGTAATCAGGATGAGCAATTGTTTTAAAAGTAAATTCAACATCCTCCGTCGTTAAAGGAGAGCCGTCGGAGAATTTGATACCGTCCTTAAGTGTGAAGGTATAAATCATGTGGTCATCAGATATGGTCCATTCTGCGAGAGCCGGAACAAATTCTCCTTCGGAGTCATTATCAACCAGTTTTTCGAAAACAAGATCAGTTACATAGCCGTCATAAACGTTATCTGTCATAATCGGGTTGAAGATACCGCCCCATCCGGTTCCGCCGAACTTTAAAATTTGTTCAGCCTTCGGTTCTTCAGCAGGCTGCTGTGATTCAGGCTGGTCCGTCTTAGGCTGTTCCTGCTGGTCTGTAGTCTGTGAACATCCTGCAAGAATTGTTATAGCCATGAGCAGACTTAAAGTTAATGATATTAATTTTTTTGTTTTTGTTTTCATAGTAACCTCCTATTATATTTAATACAATACATTTGAGAATGCATTTATATTTAAAATTATTATAATATGTTAACGTTTGCTAAAGGGAATATTATTATACTATATTCATATTGCCAAATCAATATATATTTGTAATATTAAGGTAACCATTTTTTATGCATATTAATAAGCATAAATTTCAAGCTTCGTCAATGCCCTTACTGCTTTCGGCATATGGGTTTTCAATATATGAAATAAATTTGTACAAACATGTTGGTCCTATATAATTATTATGTAAGAAGTTTGAAAATTATACTAAATAACAGCAGATTGCATCTCGCACTGCACTGTGTTATAATTTTCAGGAAAATAAACAAAGTATTTTAAAACAATTTAATAAAAAAATAATTCAGGTTGAACAATTGCCGGCAACCGGCAAAACAGGGAGGTTATATGAATTTTAATACATGGATGGAAGAAAAAATAAAAAAAACAGAAGAATATTTGTCAAATTTTGTTGAAGTAAAGGATAATCCTCAAAAATTAATTTATGAAGCAATGAATTACAGCCTGCTTTCAGGAGGTAAAAGGCTCAGGCCTGTACTTTTACTGGGTACATATGAAATGTTCAGAGAAGATGATGAAGCAGCTATGCCTTTTGCCTGTGCTATTGAAATGATTCATACATATTCTTTGATTCATGATGACTTGCCTGCAATGGACAATGACGATTACAGGAGGGGCAGACTTTCAAATCATAAAAAATTCGGAGAAGCAGCGGCAGTTTTAGCCGGTGACGGATTGTTGAATAAAGCATTTGAAACTGGACTTAAGGCAGCATTGGAATACAATATTGGCACAGAGAGAGCTGTGAAGGCACTCCTGGAGATTGCACGTTCATCAGGTTCTGATGGTATGATAGGCGGTCAGGTGGTGGATATGTTCGGACATGAAAAAATATCCACTGTGGAGGATCTGAAATATATGTATTCTCTGAAAACAGGAGCAATTATAAAAAGTAGTGTAATAGCCGGTGCAATCCTGGGAGGAGCCGATGAAAAAGAATTGAATGCACTGGAAATATTTGCTGAAAAGACAGGCCTTGCATTCCAAATAGAGGATGATTTGCTTGATGTTACAGGTACCATTGAAAAGTTGGGAAAAGCCACAGGCAGTGACGAAGCAAACAATAAAATAACATATTTAACCTTTGCTACAATCCAGGAAGCAAAAAATGAAGTTTCAAGTCTGACTGCAGAAGCTATAAAGAGCCTTGATGTTTTTGGAGAAAAATCTGTACGTTTATCAGAACTGGCAGGATACCTTACAAGCAGAGATCATTAGTACACTTGGTCATGGAGCTGCTGTCATCAACTGATGACAGCAGCTCCCTCCTCTTGCTCTATCAGAAGTTTCGCTACGTCATCGACATTTCCTGCACCCATGGTAATTATGGTGTCTCCCTTCTGGGCAAGGGATTTGACTATGTCTGCCGCCGCCTGAAATGACTCTGCATAATATCCGTACTTATTCAAGTCTTTCATTTTATCGATAATATCCTTTGAATGAATCTCTCCGGTGTCCTTTTCACGCGCCGGGTATATATCCAACAGTATTGCTTCGTCCGTGTTTGTCAGAGCTTCTGCAAATTCATTCAGAAGTTTTTTGGTTCTTGTGAAGGTATGCGGCTGGAATACCGTTATAATTTTTCCTGAAGTATGAGATTTTGCAGCCTTTAGTGTTGCCTTCATTTCTGACGGATGGTGAGCATAATCGTCAATTAAAGATGCACCATTAAAATCTCCCTTGTATTCGTATCTTCTATGAGTGCCCTTAAAATCCCATAGCCCGGTTTTAATTGTTCCGGAGTCTATGCCGAGATTTAAAGCAGCTGCAGCAGCGGCAACAGAATTTAGCAGATTATGCTCCCCGAATACTTTCAGGCTTATGGTTTCAACTCTTTGACCTTTATGCATCAAGGTATAGGAGGTAACAGGTATAAGGCTTATATTTTCGGGATAGTAATCCGCACTGCTATCTTCTCCGAATGTTACAACGTTGCACTTAATATCGCTGAAAATCGGTTCGTGCTTTTTATTGACTATTAGGTGTCCTGTTTGAGGAATTTTTTCTGCATAATCAATAAAGGCACTCTCAATGTCCGCTAAGTCTTTATAATAATCCAGGTGATCTTCATCTATATTCAATATTATTTCCATTGTGGGGTTGAATTTTAAGAAGTTTCGTTTATACTCACATGCTTCCGTAAGCATTATGTCATATGAGCCTCGAAGCAGGTTTCCCCCCATGGAGTCCATTTCTCCTCCCAGAAAAATTGTGGGGTTCATATCTGTTTCTATTAGTATTGAGGCAACCATTCCGGTTGTTGTGGTCTTTCCGTGAGTTCCGGAAACACAAACGGAATGTTTATATTTTTTCATCAGCAATCCTAAAAATTCCGCTCTGTCCATTATGTTTATGCCTAATTCCCGTGCTCTTAAAAGTTCGGGATTGTCGTTCGAAATGGCGGAAGTGTATACAACCAAATCAATGTCCTTGGTTATGTGATCTTTTTCGTGGCCTATGTATATTTTTGCACCAAGAGATTCAAGCCGTTCTGTTATGTGGGATGGATTCCTGTCAGAGCCGGTTACACTGACACCTTCATCAATCATTATTTCTGCCAATGCACTCATGTTTATTCCGCCTATACCGATAAAATATATATGATTAAATTCTTGCATGTTTTTCTCCTTGAAGATTTTTTATATATTCATATTATTCATTAACCAAACAATTAGCACCTATCAAAGTAATTATTTATATGTCTTGTACTAAACAAACCACAACATTATAACATACAAGAACATATTATTCAACAATTTTTGCGTATGTTACACTTCTCCGGAAGACATATTCGGTGAATGTAATTGTACCATTGATTTTTATCCTATTTTATCGTTTAAAACAATATGCGGCGATAACAAAAAAATCACTCTAAAATACACGATAAAATAAATGTTGCAAAAAAATCCTAATACGAAGTTTTTCAAACTTGTTAATCAACAACTGAAATGCTATAATAAAAAAAGTGAGCTGAATATCACGTGATTTTTATTTAAGATGTTAAATATAATATAAAGGAAACAATATGAAATTAACAGTTAATAATTTAAAGGATACAGAAAACATAGGAAAAATTATAAGCCGGTGCCTGGAAAAAGGAACAGTAATCTGCCTGGATGGGGATCTGGGTGTTGGGAAGACGGCTCTTACACAGTTCATAGCCCGAGGGTTTGGTATAGATGAATACATAACAAGTCCAACCTTTACCATTATAAAGGAATACGAAGGCAGACGTCCATTTTATCATATGGACGTTTACAGAATCGATTCGGAAGATGACATGTATGATTTGGGATATGATGAATATATTTATTCTGAAGGTGTAACAGTAATTGAATGGTCCCATAAAATTAACGGTATACTTCCTGATGAAAGAATTAATATTGAAATACAAAGGCTTGATGATACCAGACGCATAATGGATGTTGACGGTAAGGGAAAAGCCTATGACAGGCTGGCGAAGGAGTTGAAAGATTATGAAAGTACTTGCAATTGAATCAGCATCTGTTACAGCTTCCTGCGCAGTAGCTGCTGACGGAAATTTATTAGGAGAATATACTCTGAATCATAAAAAAACACATTCGGAAAAGCTCATGCCGTTAATTGAAGAATTAATGGAGGAATTGGAGCTGAAAATACATGATATAGATGTTATTGCAATTTCTGAAGGACCCGGCTCATATACAGGCTTAAGAATCGGAGCCGCAATAGCGAAAAGCTTGGCTTTTGCAGCTAAGATACCTATAGCAGGCGTGCCAACAACAAAATCTCTTGCAGGTAACATACTTGATACCGATAAACTGATAGTGCCGGTTATGGATGCCAAGGCAGGAAGAATTTATACCGGTATTTACAGATGGAGTCATGGTACACTGAGCGAAGTAATGAAACAGTTTCCATGCAATATTAACGAGTTGATTGATATATTGAATGATTATGAGGATACTATAGTTTTTAACGGGGATGGTTCGGTCAGCTACAAAAATGTTTTCGAACAAAAAATAAACAGAACAGCGTATTTTGCTCCCGGAAACTTTAATTATTTATGCGCTTCAACATTGGCGTCATTAGGTTATGAAATGGCATTAAATGGTGAATTGGTTAATGCGTCTGATTTCAAGCCTCAGTATCTGAGACTGTCCCAAGCTGAACGCAATAGGGTGTAAGGAGGGTATATGGTAGTAGTCAGAAGCATGGGTTATGATGATATAGATCAAATAATGGAAATTGAAAGAATTTGTTTTTCATTACCTTGGTCTAAAGATTCTCTTGAAAAGGAGCTTCAAAATGAACTGGCATATTATCAATGTGCTGAAGAAAACGGCAAAATAATCGGATACATGGGTATGTGGAGGATATTGGATGAATGTCATATTACAAATGTTGCCGTCCTGCCTGATTACAGGCAGAGGGGGGCAGCGAGCATGTTAATAAATAAAATGATTGAAATATGCAAATGTTCAGAAATTCAGTCGATGACTCTTGAAGTCAGGGAGTCTAATTATCCGGCAATAAATTTGTATGAAAAATTTGGATTTGTATCTGCAGGCAAAAGACCAAATTATTATTTAAAGCCTGTGGAGGACGCAATCATTATGTGGAAAAAAATTTAGTATTTTGAAGTACAAAGGAGAAAAATGAAACGTAAGGGTAAAATTAAGATACATAGAATTATTATTTTGATAGTTGCATTGTTATTGTTATTATTTGGAGTTAAAATGTTAATCGAAGGTATTGTCAATAAAAATGAAAATCCTCCTGCCGAAGAGCCTTCAGGTTCAGAACCGGTAAAGGAGCCCGACGAAGAAATAACAGGACCCTCCGACACACAGGAAAATACCCTGGATGAGCCGGAAACACCCGGAGAAGAACCCAAAGGGGAAGATACTCCTGAGGATATAGTGATAGTTGAAAATCCGGAAGCAATAGATGTATTGGTGAACAGAACATACAATCTCCCTGATACATATGTACCGGGCGACTTGGTTAAATTGACGGACGTACCTACAGTACTGTCTAATCCGGAGGTTAATCAGATGAGGTCGGTTGCATATGAAGCTTTGAAACAATTATTCACGGCAGCCAAGGATGAAGCATCATACGATTTATATGCCCGTTCCGGATACAGATCATATAACACTCAGGTGTCGCTGTATAGCTCCTATGTGACTAATCACGGACAGGCAGCTGCAGATACCTTCAGTGCAAAGCCCGGACAGAGTGAGCACCAGACAGGACTTGTAATGGATATTACATGTGAGGCGATGAATTTCCAGCTTGATGATACTTTCGGAGATACTGATGAAGGTAAGTGGGTATCTGAAAATGCCCACAGATTTGGATTTATTGTAAGATATCCAAAAGGAAAGGAAGATATTACAGGCTATATGTATGAGCCCTGGCATTTAAGGTATCTTGGAGTTGAACTTGCAACGGAAGTATATGAATCAGGACTTACACTGGAAGAATATTTTGAGCAATAGCAGCTGAACGCAGAAAAAAGGCACAAAGTGCCTTTTTTCATACAATTATTCGTCTATTGTTCAATGAGTTCGTATACATCATTTGCATACTGTACGGGGTCTTCAATCGGGAGCCCTTCGATAAGGAGTGCCTGATTATAGAGTACCATTGATAATATCTTTAATTTATCCTTATCATTTTCATAAGCATTTTTTATTTTTTCGAACATTTTATGCTCAACATTAATTTCAAGTATTTTTTCTGCGTGTACTTCATTGCCCATATTGTCAGGCATTGCCTTCAGTACCTTTTCCATTTCTATTGACAATTCGCCTTCCGTAGCAAGGCATACGGGATGAGTTTTTAGTCTGCCGGAAGCCCTTACTTCTTTAACCCTGCCATTTAGTGATTCTTTCATAAAATTAAAGATGTCTTTGTTTTCTTCCGATTCTGATTCATCTTTTTTTTCATTTTCCTGATTTAAGTCCAAATCGGCACTTGAAACGCTTTTGAACTCTTTTTCCTTGTAATTCATCAGAACTTTGATTGCAAATTCATCAATTTCATCGGTAAAATAAAGAATTTCATATCCCTTTTCCGAAACGAGCTCTGTTTGAGGAAGTTTGGCAATATTATTTACATTTTCACCTGTTGCATAATAGATGTATTTCTGGTCTTCCTTCATGCGGGATACATATTCATCAAGGGTTACAAGCTGTTTCTCTGTTGATGAATAGAACATCACAAGATCCTGTAGAGTTTCCTTATTTGAGCCCCATTCACTGTATAATCCAAATTTTAATGTCCTGCCAAAATTATTAAAGAAAGTAACATAGTTTTCTCTTTCATCCTTGAGCATAGCAAGAAGTTCTGCTTTTATTTTCTCTTTTATTTTCTTCGCTATAAACTGAAGCTGTCTGTCATGCTGCAATATTTCCCTGGAGATGTTCAGCGATAAGTCTGCCGAATCAACCAGACCCTGAACGAATCCGAAATAATCAGGAAGAAGGTCGCCGCATTTATTCATTATTAACACGCCGTTTGAATAAAGCTCCAGACCCTTTTCAAATTCTTTAGTATAAAAGTCGAAAGGAGCTTTTGAAGGTATGTACAATATTGCATTGTAACTTGCAACACCCTCTACGCTTACATGAATATATTTTAGCGGTTTTTCATAACCAAAGTGTTTTTCCATATAGAAGTTTTCATAATCAGAAGGTTGCAGCTCACTTTTATTTTTTCTCCAGATAGGAACCATGCTGTTTAATACTTCATCTTCAAAGTAATCTTCATATTCATCTTCGGTACCTTCTTTTTTCTTCCTTTTCTTCATCATCATTTTAATAGGGTATTTAATGAAATTGGAATATTTCTTAACCAGGTTTTTAATGCTGTACGGATCAAGGAATTCATCATAATCCTCATCTTCTGTATTTTCCTTGATTTTTAATATTATGTCTGTTCCCACACTATCCTTTTCACAGACAGATACAGTATAGCCGTCAGCACCGGAGGATTCCCATTTGTAGGCCTCTTCAGATCCAAAAGCTTTGGTTATTACGGTAACTTTTTCGGCAACCATAAATGCAGAATAAAAACCAACACCAAACTGACCTATAATATCAATGTCATCCTTAGAATCCATATTTGACTTAAAATCAAACGAGCCGCTTTTTGCGATTGTTCCTAAATTCGAGTCAAGTTCTTCCCTGTTCATTCCTATACCTGTATCAGATACCTTCAGGATTCTTTCATCTTCATCAACAGAGATTCTTATGTAAAAATCGTCCTTGTTAAATTCAATGCTGTTGTCGGTCAAGGATTTATAGTAGCTTTTATCAATAGCGTCACTTGCATTAGATATAAGTTCTCTTAAAAATATTTCCTTGTGGGTGTAAATTGAGTTAATCATTAAATCCATAAGTCTTTTTGACTCTGATTTAAATTGTTTTTTTGCCATAGTTAATTTCCTTTCTATAATATATTTATCGCTTGTTACTAAACTTATTGTTTCAAGCGTTCATGAACATAAATCTGTTAGCACTCTTAAGCAATGAGTGCTAACCACAATATATTTTATCAAATCATATATATTTGTCAATAGATAAACATAAAAATTATGAAATATAGTTGCCGGGTAAATCATAAATATATTGACAATAATTATATAACATAATATACTTTGAATATCAAAATAATAAAGTGTACAGCTTGAGACTACAAATAAGGTCACAGATTAATTTAGCATATTAATATTAATATGATTGATAAATTACTTTATTAAATGTTTTAAAGTGAATAAATGTTGACTTTGTTATGGAAATTTATTATTTTATATATATTGGATATTATATATGTAAATATTAGCAGGAGGTTTAAATTGCCAAACGAAAAATTGAACGAGCTCAGAGAAAAAACTGAAAAAGTTATGCTGGGCGGAGGGCAGAAGGCAATAGACAAGCAGCATGAAAACGGCAAATTCACAGCCAGAGAAAGAATATTGATGCTGCTTGACGAAAAAAGCTTTGTAGAAATAGATGCCTTTGCAGAACACAGATGTGTTAACTTCGGAATGGAAAAGAAGAAAGCACCGGGTGAAGGTGTTGTAACCGGATATGGTACAATCGACGGCAGGTTAGTATACATATTTGCACAGGACTTTACTGTCATAGGCGGGTCTCTGGGAGAAGTGCATGCCGCAAAAATTGTTAAGGTGCAGGAAATGGCATTGAAGGTAGGTGCTCCGTTAATTGGCATAAACGATTCAGGCGGTGCCAGAATACAGGAAGGAGTAGATGCACTTTCAGGATATGGGAAAATATTTTACAATAACACGATTGCTTCGGGAGTGATACCGCAAATATCGGTAATATTGGGACCGTGTGCAGGAGGAGCGGTTTATTCTCCGGCATTGACAGATTTTATATTTATGGTGCAAAACACAAGTAAAATGTTTATTACAGGTCCGGATGTTATTAAGACAGTAACAGGAGAAGTGGTATCAGGAGAAAAGCTTGGTGGTGCCATGACCCACAACTCTATAAGCGGTGTCGCACATTTTGTTGATGATTCGGAAGAGGAATGTATGAATCACATAAGGAGACTGTTAAGCTTTTTGCCGCAAAATAATTTGGAGACAGTGCCTGTTAGGGAAGTTCACGACGACTTAAATAGAACAGATGAAACGTTGAACAGTATAATTCCTGATAATCCCAACAAGGCGTACGATATGAAAGATATTATTTATTCGCTCTCCGACGACAAGGAGTTCCTTGAATACCAGCCTTATTATGCCATGAACATAATGACCGGATTCATGAGGTTAAATGGAAGAAGTGTTGGGGTGATAGCAAGCCAGCCGAAGGTTCTTGCGGGGTGCCTTGATATAAATGCTTCAGACAAGGCGGCAAGATTCATCAGAACCTGTGATGCATACAATATTCCCCTTCTTACATTGATGGATGTACCCGGATTTTTGCCCGGAACAAATCAGGAATACGGAGGAATAATAAGACATGGCGCAAAGATGCTTTATGCCTATTCAGAAGCAACAGTTCCAAAGGTAACAGTTATTACGAGAAAAGCATATGGCGGCTCTTACATAGCAATGTGCAATAAAGAACTGGGAGCAGATGTTGTACTTGCATGGCCAACAGCAGAAATTGCAGTAATGGGACCTGATGGCGCCGCAAACATAATCTTCAAAAAAGAAATAGAAGTTTCTGAAGATAAAAACGAGAAACGCAAAGAGAAAATAGAGGAATACAGAGATACGGTGGCTAATCCTTATACTGCCGCAGCAAGGGGATATGTAGATGCGGTAATAGAACCTTCGGAAACCAGAAAAAGAATAATCAGTTCATTTGACATGTTGACGGGTAAAAGAGTGCTAAGACCTGAAAAGAAACATGGAAATATTCCTCTATAAGGAGGCAATAATGGGTTTATTAAGTAATTTATTTAAAAGAAAAGAAAATGAATCAACTATAATAGGAAATCAGATTAATAGAGAAAATGAAGATGAAATTACTGCGGTAATCGCTGCTGCTCTGGCAATGATGGATGAAGAAGAAGAGACAGTAGCGGCTATAACGGCAGCAATTGCATGTATGCTGGGTAAAAACACAGATGAATTTATAGTGAGAAATATTACAAGAACTTCCGAATTAGACTCCATATGGGCACTGAGCGGAAGAATGAAGTTAATGAGATAACGGAGGAAAAAATGAAAAAATTTAATGTAACAGTAAACGGAAAAGCATATGCGGTAGAAGTGGAAGAGGTAGGAGGGTTTACATATCAGCCTGTACAACAGGAAGCTCCTATACAACAGGCAGCAGTAACAGCACAAACCCAGGCTGCGCCGGAACCGTCCAAGACAAGTGCGCCTGCACCTGCTCCAAAGGCTCCTTCAGGACCTGTGTCCGGGGAAACAATCTCTGCTCCAATGCCCGGAACGATATTGGATATCAGAGTTACAGAGGGACAATCAATAAAAGCCGGAGATATTTTAGTTATTCTTGAGGCTATGAAAATGGAAAATGAAATTGTATCTCCCAAGGATGGAATTGTAAACGGAATTCACACTTCCAAAGGTGCTACCGTAAGTACCGGAGATGCCATGGTAACAATAGGGTAAAAATTAAATTTTCTTAACTCTTCTTTTATAAAAGAAGAGTTTTTTTTTGAGGAAATTTGTGATAAAATGTAAAAACATATATTATATGAACAAGAAACATTTTTTTCAAATTTAACAAGGGGAATGAAATGATAAGCAATGAAGATATAATAAGGCTGCAGCTGGTCAATGGTTTAGGGAGAAAAACAATCAGCAAAATCTTAAGTTACATAGATAATAAAAATTTAGTAATGAGCAACTTTTCTGATATATTAAACTTATTAAAGGAAATTGGTATTAAAAAATTAAAAATTGATTTGGACAGAATAGAATCAGATGCTTCCGAAATTTTTGAATGCTGCAAAAAATCCAAAATAAAAATAGTCGGATTATATGATGAAAAATATCCTCAAAAATTAAAATCAATTGAAGATAAACCATTATTACTTTATGTTGACGGAGACGAAGAACTGCTTAATTACGAAAATAACATTGCTATAGTTGGTTCAAGGAATCCGACCCAGGAAGGATATGAGGTAAGTTCAATTTTTGCAGAGAAACTTACGGAGGAAAAATGCTGCATAGTAAGCGGCTTTGCGTCCGGGTGCGATGAAGCGGCACATAACGGATGTTTACAGGCAAAAGGAAGGACAATTGCGGTAATACCGTCAGGACATCTGCAGTCTGTTAAAAGCAATAAAGTTCTTTACAATATGATTTTAATTAACGGAGGGGCAATTGTATCAGAAATGCCTCCAAATGTTAAGGCTGCAAAGCACGCATTTATCGACAGAAACAGAGTTATAGCTGCTATATCAGAAGGAATAATTGTTATAGAAGGCGGGCAAAAAGGCGGCACATCTCATACGGTAAAATTTGCAAATGCCTATAATAAGCCTGTAGCATACACTACAAGTGTTTTATGTGTTGGTCAGACCTCAATATTTAGTAATAACATTGAAGTTTTGGACAGCTTTGAAAAACTTATAAAATTTAAAGACAAATCATGTAAAAAAGTGCTTGACAAGGTACTGGCGCAGTAGTATAATCATTTTTGTTGCTGACGCAACAGAAAAGCGGATGTGGCGGAATTGGCAGACGCACTAGACTTAGGATCTAGCGGGATACCGTGGGGGTTCGAGTCCCTTCATCCGCATTATAGCGAGTGTTTTTACGGCATTTGAAAGTGCTGCAAAGGCACTCGTTTTTTAAAAGTATTATATTTTAAATAGTATAATTGACATAATAACATGCATTTTAAGTTTAAGGAAGGAAGGAAATAAATTTTGAAATTCAAAAACTTATCGGAGTACATAAATATTGAAGAATTTCGCAAATGCACAGCACTGTTTACCACCTTTTTTAAGGCAAGTGCATTTACTTTTGGTGGCGGTCTTGCTATTATTAAGGTTATTGAACAAGATATAGTGGAGAAACATAAGTTTATGAGCAGTAATGAATTTATGGAATATGCAACACTCTCTCAGACTATGCCCGGAGTAATTGCAGTTAATTGTGCAACGTTGGTTGGGCGGCATGGAGCGGGATTTCCCGGAATGTTGGCGGCCGGCATAGGCGCAATTCTTCCGGCTCTTGTATTGATGATTATAGCCACGATTCTTGCCGGAAAGATTCCTCAGCAAGGTCCGTTGATGGGGGCTATGAGAGGAATCCGAGCGGCATCTGCTGCTCTTGTGGCTTCGGCTGCATTTTCACTGGGACAATACAATATAAAAACCACCTTCTCAATTATTATGATGATTGCTGCTTTTCTTTTCGTTGCTATGGGAGACATGGGTGTTCCTCTTATTATCGTTATCTCCGGTGTTGTGGGATGTGTTTATCAAAGTGTAAGACGTTATCGTGAAAGGAGGAACAGCAATGGTGATTAGATGTTTCAGGCTATTTTATACCTTTGTTAAGTTTGGATTTTTAAGTTTTGGCGGTGGATATGTGATGCTGCCGATGATAATATCAGAGGCACAGTCTTTTTCTGTCAGTGCAGCCCAAATTGCGGACTTGTATGCCCTGGATATGCTTGTGCCGGGACCCATTTCAATTAATGCCGCAACCTATGTGGGATACCTGTACCAGGGCATACCGGGAGCTGTAGCTGCCACACTGGGAGTATCCCTTCCGTCCTTTATAATGGCTGTCGTTCTAATGCATATTTTTGCACATTATAAGGATAATAACTGGCTGACAGATATTATGTCAGGCATTAAGCCGGCGACTGTGGGGCTGATTGCTGCTTCGGCTATTACGATTGCATCCGAAGTACTTACAAAACCCGGACAGAATATTGGAGATGTGTTTGTAAATCCGATTGGAACTTTGTCTTTGACTTGTGTTATTATTTTTGTTCTGACAGCTATTGTTAATATACGTTTCAAAATTAATCCGATTTTACTGACTGTGCTGGCTGGTGTTGTGGGCGCATTTGTCTTGGCTTAATAAATCATGGCAACCCAATATTAATCAGCAGATTGTTTTCCAGCGTTCAGCTTATAGTTATAAACTGTCATGATATAAAAAATAAAAGCTTCACTATACAGTATTTTGGGCATAACATAAATAAGAAAGCATCAGAATAATACAAGTGAGGCGAAAATATGAATATCATTGTTGAAACAGACCGTTTGATTATAAGAGAATTTGAAGAGGATGATGTTTTAAGCCTGTATAAAATAGAAAGTAATCCGAGAATTATTGAATTTATTCCATGGAATAAGCTGAGTACCCTAAAAGACTGCAGAAGACAGATTAATAAATTTATGAATGGCTATAAAAGATACAAGTTAAATAGCTGGGCAGTTGTGGAGAAGGAAACAAACAATGTGATAGGTGTAACGCAATTGGTTTATTCCGATAAAATAAAGGGAGTGGAAATTGGCACCAAAATCCTTCCGGAGTATTGGAGCATGGGTTATGCTTCTGAATTAAGCAAAGCAGTTGTCCATTATGGTCTGTATGAATTAGGAATAGATGAAATAACCGCAGTTACCGATATAAGAAATGCTGGAGCAATAAAATCGCTTATAAATATGGGAATGAAATTGAAAAGATATGGCTATTACAAGGGAACAGAATCTGCCTTTTACAGTTTAAAAAAGCAGACTATAAATAGTTTTTGAAGATTGTATATTTCTATTGACAAACAAAAATTAGCATGATATTATGAAATTAATTAAATAGGCAAAATTTTCTAAAGAAAATGGCGCAAAGCTATAGGGTCTAAGCCGCGTAGGCGGTATGACAGCCAGTTGCTGTACAGTTGTACATTATAAAGATAATTGGCTTTGCTGTTCTCAGCAAAGCTTTTATACGCTTAACACCAATTTATGGAGGGTAGACGAACAAGTAAATTGGTGGATGAGGCTGAGTGTGCCTAACCTACAAACGTGTTCCCGATTAGCTTTAACAAAATATTTCATTTAGGGGGACAAGCTATGAAGAATATAAAAATAATATTTTTTTCTTTGATGATGATTGCAGCTTTATCATCTACTGCGTATGGTGCGGATGTTTACAATGGCACTGAATCGGAAATTGACGCATCAAAGGCGGAAGACGGTTATATTAAAGTCAGGTATTTAAATGAAACTACAAAAAAACTCAAGGTCATAGTCGAAAAGGATTCAACTCAATATACTTATGATTTAAACAACAAGGGTGTATATGACACTTATCCGCTTCAAATGGGTGATGGAAGTTACAAGGTCAGGGTTTTTGAAAACATAAGTGATGATAAGTATGCGACAAAACAAACAGTAAGTTTTAACGTTAGGTTAAAGGATCAGAATGCTCCGTACTTAGTATCAAGTCAGATGGTTAACTTTTCGGATACCTATGCCGCAGTGAAGAAAGCTCACGAGTTGTCGGAAGGCAAGAAAACAGATATTGAGAAGGTGGATGCCATATACGATTATGTAATTTCAAACATTGTTTATGATAATGAAAAAGCCGGAACAGTGAAAAGCGGATATCTTCCCTCTGTAGATGATGTATTTAAAAGCAATAAGGGTATATGTTATGATTATTCGTCATTATTGGCGGCAATGCTCCGCTCCGAGGCAATACCTACAAAACTTGTAACAGGTTATTCTTCAAACCTGAGTGCATTTCATGCGTGGAATGAAGTTTACACAAAAGAAACAGGGTGGATTGCTTTAAACGGAATATATTTTGACGGAGAAAAATGGCGGCTTATGGATTCGACAATTGCTTCGCCGGCAAAGCAGTCAAACAGCCCCAGGGTAATAGAAAGCACAAACAAGTTGATAGACGGTAGAAACTATACCAAAAAATTTGAATATTAAGTTGCTTTTCATTTTTTTCCTAAGGTATAAAGATAAAAGAAACAAAAAAACAAAAAAAATCCGCTTTAGAGGATTTTTTTTGTTTTTATTGTTTTTATTAATTTCACTAATTTTATTAAGATTGACGAGGTATCCTTTTTCTGGTATAATCATATAGCCAATTGAAGGGAAGTGAGACAATGGACGGCAATCCTCGGAGTCAGATGTACGACTTCAAACCTCAATGTTTATATACAGACCAATATGTCGGTATCAATAACGGACTGTTGTTCATTGTGCGCTTATGCGGATGAATTAAATTTGCCTGTGATTGCTACCGTCTGCTATGACGGTTTTTTTGTATTTATGAGTTATTCACTAAACCCATTTATGAGTTATACCTTAATTCATTTTGGAGTCTTAGCGGCAAATAATCAAACTGCGCTGTCATATTGTATTTTCATTGGGGAATCTTAAAAAAGAAAGGAATGATTACAATGAAATTTACAAACAAAAAAAATCGCAGCAGGCAAATTCAAGAAAACAAACATACTACAGAGATTAAGCTTCGCTCCTACGCTTTTATGACAAAAGAAGAGCTATTAATTCACCTGTCATCTGCAAATACAGGGCTAACCAATGAAGAAGCTGAGAAGAGACAGGATGAATTCGGAGAAAATGTTATTACAATTGATAATAAGAACACAATGATTAGCAGATTGAAAGAAGCAATCATCAATCCATTCAATCTAATTTTGTTACTGGTTGCGGTTGTCACATATTTTACAGATGTGGTAGTGTCGTTAAAGCCGGATTACCTTACTGTAAGTATAATCATTTTGCTTGTGCTCTTGTCCAGCATGGTTGCGTTTGTGCAAAGTCAGCGTTCAAATGCAGCTGCGGAGAAGCTGTACCATATGATATCCAATAAAGCCGATGTTTGGAGAGATGGAAAGCTTATTGATATTCCCATTGATGAGATAGTAGCAGGGGATATTGTTCGGCTTTCCGCAGGAGATATGCTTCCGGCAGATGTACGTTTTTTAACCACGAAGGATACATTTGTAGCTCAGGCGGCCTTAACGGGTGAATCAAATCCGGTGGAGAAATTCAGCGATATACGTAATAATCAGGACGATGCGCTGACAGATTTAAGTACCATTGGCTTTATGGGTTCTAATGTGATCAGCGGCAGTGCAACGGCAGTGGTGCTTGCTATCGGTAATGATACGTATTTTGGTTCTATGGCCAAATCTCTTTCGGGAGATAGAGCAAAAACCAGTTTTGAACGTGGCGTGGATTCGGTGAGCGGATTGTTGGTTCGCATGATGCTAATTATGGTCCCTATTGTATTTTTTATTAATGGCCTTACCAAGAACGACTGGTCAAACGCACTTCTTTTTGCTGTGAGCATAGCTGTAGGACTTACTCCTGAAATGCTTCCTGTGGTTATGACCTCAACACTGGCAAAGGGTGCGGTTTCCATGTCTAAACATAATGTTATTGTCAGGACTCTTGGTGCTATTCAGGCATTCGGAGAGATGGATGTTCTGTGTACAGACAAAACGGGTACGTTGACTGAAGATAAAATTATCCTGGAAAAATATATGGATGTACATGGAGAGAATGATAATCGAATACTTCGTCATGCTTATCTTAACAGTTATTTTCAAACTGGGCTTAAAAATCTTATAGATATTGCTATTATAAATCGTGCTGTACAGAATGGATTAGAAGATATTTTAGGTTCCTACAGCCGTGTTGACGAAATTCCATTCGACTTTTCGCGCAGGAGAATGAGTGTTGTGCTATCTGATAAAAATGGGAAAAGACAGCTCATTACAAAAGGAGCAGTAGAGGAAATTATTTCTATTTCTTCCTTTGTGGAAATGCACGGCAGGGTTTTGCCAATGGATGATGAAACGCGCCGTATGGCACTGAATACTTATGAAAAACATAATTCCGACGGGCTAAGGATGATTGCTGTGGCACAAAAAAATGAGGTTCCGGACAGCGAAAATTTCAGCGTGGAGGATGAAATAGATATGGTGCTGATAGGTTTTGTGGGTTTCCTGGATCCTCCCAAAGAAAGCGCTAAATCCGCCATTAATGCACTCAGGGAACACGGTGTTCGAACAGTTGTGCTGACAGGTGACAGCGAGGGTGTTGCAGTTAAAGTTTGCGGAAATGTTGGAGTAGGTACCTCACGGGTGCTTACAGGTCGAGATATTGAAAGAATGGATGATGAATCCTTACTGGATGCCATTAAAACCTGCGATTTGTTTGCTAAACTATCTCCGTCCCAGAAGGAGCGGGTAGTTAAAGCCTTTCAGGCAGCAGGGCATACAGTAGGCTATATGGGCGATGGAATTAATGATGCTCCCCCGCTTCGACAGGCAGATGTAGGTATCTCAGTTGACAGTGCAGTGGATATTGCAAAAGAGACAGCTGATATTATTCTGCTTAAAAAAGATTTGATGGTACTTGAACAGGGTGTTATTGAAGGACGCCATACCTTCGGAAATATTGTAAAATACATTAAGATGGCAGCAAGCGGAAATTTCGGCAACATGATTTCAGTGATAGTTGCAAGTATATTTCTTCCATTCCTGCCTATGCTTCCGGTACAGATATTGACTCAGAATTTGCTTTGCGATTTTTCGCAGATGGGTATACCATTTGACAGCGTAGACAAAGAATATTTAAAAAAGCCGCGAAAATGGGAAACCGGCTCCATTCAGTCTTTTATGATGTTTTTGGGACCGCTGAGTTCGGTGTTTGATATTTTGTGTTTTGTTGTACTATGGTATGCTGTAGGTGCAAACAGACTTGAGATGGCACCGGTGTTCCAATGCGGATGGTTTGTGTTTGGAACAGTATCACAGGTTTTAATAATACACATGATTCGAACAGGTAAGAAGCCGTTTTTACAGAGTAAGCCTTCGCGATCACTGCTATTTTCAACCTCTATTGTGGCGATTGTCGCACTTGTTATTGGTTTTACGGAGATTTCCATTGCTCTGGATATGATGCCACTGCCTGTTTCCTTCATTCCCTGGCTGATGGTTCTCATAGCAGGCTATGGAATATCTGCTCAGCTGATTAAGAAGGTATATGTGAAATTTTACAAGGAATGGTTATAAAAAAATCCTCTTCAGAGGATTTTTTTGTATTGGTTTTTTTCGATTTATTAATTTATCAACTTTTTCATCATTGAATCCGGATCTGTTGCATACAGCATGGCATTATCTTTGGTTATCAGTCCGTTTTTATATAATTCCAATATACTTGTATCCATGGACTGCATCCCCTGATTTTCACAGGAATAAATAACACTGTTTAGCTGATGAACTTTGGAATCCCTGATTAAATTTGAAACAGCAGTATTAATTAGCATTACCTCAAAAGCAGCAACCCTTCCATGAGGTATGGACGGTACGAGATGCTGAGAAATAACAGCCTGCAGCTGCATTGATAGCTGAATTCTTATCTGCTGTTGCTGACTTGACGGAAACACATCAATAATTCTGTCTATGGTATTTGCAGCACCTGTTGTGTGCAGGGTTGAAAGAACAAGATGACCTGTTTCTGCTGCAGTCAATGCAATTTCTATTGTTTGAAGGTCGCGCATTTCCCCAATGAGCATTACATCCGGCGCCTGCCTTAATGCAGAGCGAAGAGATGAAACATAGCTTTTTGTATCAGTATATATTTCTCGTTGACTTACAATTGACTTCTTATGCTTATGTATGTATTCAATAGGATCTTCAAAAGTCATTATATGGCAGTTGCGCTGGCTGTTAATTTTATCTATTATACATGCAAGCGTGGTAGACTTGCCGCTTCCTGCAGGTCCGGTAATGAGAACCAGACCCTTTGTTTTTTTGTATAAATTCATTACAACATCAGGAATTCTTAGCTTTTCCGGATCGGGCAAGTCGAAGAATACAACCCTTATAACGGCAGCACAGGAATTACGCTGCATATATGCGCTCACCCGAAATCTACCTATTTTGGGGAGCGAAAATGAAAAATCAACATCCCCTTCATTATATAGATCATTGATATTATCTTTTTTTGCGATTTTAAATATATCGTGAACTAATAAATATGTTTCATCGGCTGTAAGAGGATTGCTGTTTTCTGAAACTATTTCTCCCATTATTTTGTAGGAAAGAGGTCTGCCGGCAATAATAAAAATATCCGAGGCCTTTTTTTCAATTGCTGTAATAAATATGTCTGTGATTTTCATGTTAATCAAATCCTTCCCATAGGTCAATATTTTGTTGTTCATAATCCGGAAGTTTAATTGCAGCTAAATTCCAGGTTTCTATTTCATAACAAGGACGATGAGTTAGTTCATCGTACATTATATTTAAAGTTACGCAAATTTTTTGGTTTTTATCTCCAAAGGTTTCATAATAAGCCTTAAATGAACCATTATTGTTGTTGATGATTGAAACATCGTCTATTTCAGCTAACCGAAGAGCAGCATTATTATAAAATACTTCGGGTGTATCTGTATCTTTCATGTTTTCATCGGCTAATCTCAGTACATTATAAATATCGGCTAATTTTTCCTCAGCTTTACCACTAACTTTATAAAAGTCTGATGTCATTTCTTCCGTTTTTTCAGCCAGTTTCAGGTCAGAATAGGCAGTGCTAAACGACAGTACAGAAAAAACAGTCAGGCACAGAACGACGAGAATTACCACAATGATAGAGCCACCCATGCCTACGGAAACATTAGATACTCTGTAATTTTTGTTTTCCATTTTTACCTCCCGGCGGTAGAAAAGAACTTTTTAGTTTCTACTTCATATAAGTTACAGCTTTTTTCATTTGTACTGATAAAAGGATAAGGCTTTATTTTTTCTAAGGTTATAACAAACTCTCTTAATTCACCTGAATCGGTAAAAACATCAGATGTTTTAACTGTGATGAAATATTCGGTATTTTCTTCTTCATCTCCATCTGTACATAGATTCCAATACTTATCATAATAATTTACGTATTTTTTTTCTTTGCCGTCTGTTTTCAGAAGCTTAAAATGTTCTGTCAGGTATTCATCCGCTTCGATGCTTGTATCAAAGGATTTAATCATTTCAGCAACAGATTGAACCTTATTTCCTGCTTCAACCTTATCGTTAGCCTTAATTTGGGTAAATTTTGCTGCGCCAAAGCAGTTGAGCATTACAGTTCCAGCTATTGCAAATATTAATATTGACATAATAATTTCAACAAGTGATACCTCTGAATTTATGGATATCCTATTTTTCATTTCAACCTCTTAATAAGAATTTAAGTTCAATATAAGTTCAGTACTCGTAGTATTACTTATGACAGTGAATTTATATAAATTATCTTTGAGCATTTCTATGGCAAAACCCTCAACATCCAATACCTTCATTCCATCGTCCAAGTTAAATTCCATCCCTGCATCAACGAACATTTCATAAATTGCATTATTATGAAAGTAAATCCATGTTTCGTATCTTATGCCGTCATATACTTCAGAAATTACAACAGCATTTTCTCCATTTAATTTTTCAATTTTTATGCATTCCTTCTTATCATTCTGTCGAATTTTATTTGCAACATATGACAGTGAAACTCTCTTTTCGTAATTGTTTGTTCTGTCACTGTTTATTTCCGAGTATATATTTCTCCCTAGCATTATAATCATAACAGAAAGAAATACAAGCATTAGAAAAAGCAGCATTACGAATATTAAATGAAATGAAAAGTGTTTTGTATTATTGTTTTTAATCATTTTAGACCTTTCTATTTTAAATAAATCGTTATTTCAGGCATAATATTTGAAGCAAAAACATTGTAGCTTATTACATAACTGTTGTGGTCGACAACTAAGCCATAATTTTTTTCCAAATATTCTATATTGGGAGGATAAACTCCTTCAATTGCATAGCATTGAACCGTGCTTCTTTTTATTGCGTCAGATAATATTTCAAAACTTTCATTTTCATTTGTTTTTTGCACATTTCCGACACCATAATAAAAAAAGATAACAAAAATAAAAATCAATAAAACAGAAAGAACATTATACTTAAGGTTTTTCATTATACCTGCCTCCTGCTCAGCCAATTGAAGACATTATGTTCATTAAAGGAAGCATAACAGAAATCATGATAAATCCTATCACTATACATAATGTTCCAACAAGAATCGGTTCAATCAGAGAAACTGCGTTACTTATTGATTGATCCGCCTCATTTTCATACAAGTCTGTCAGTTTTTTCATCACAACGTCCATTTCTCCTGTACGCTGTCCCATGTTGAGCATTTGCAGATGCATACTAGAAAACAAAGATAATTTAGCAACAGATTCAAGGAATTCTTCTCCGGAGTTGATAGATCTGCTGCATTGTTCTATTTTGCTTTTTAGCCCTAATTCATCTACGATATCAAGCAACATATTTATGGAGCTTTCCACATTCATACCACTTGACAGCAGCAGTGACATACCAGATGCAAATCTGTAAGCTGTTATCTTATTTACAATGGGTTTTGTCATTGGAAAATTGCTTAGAAATTTATATATTGCAGCTTTCCCATTTTTTGTTTTAGAAGCTAAGTATATTAAAAATATTGCTGCAACAATAATTAAAGCAAATACCAAAGCAATTTTACCGGTTATTATGCCTGATGAAAAGGACATCATAAATGAATGTTCATTGGATAATTGCCCTCCAAGTTCTTCAAACATATTTTCAAATATAGGGAACACCTTTGTTACAAGCATGGCTATCACAAAAGTCATCATTATAAATAACATGGCGGGATAGAAAAGAGAATTGCGCATTTTAGATTTAATGAAGCCTTCTCTTTCATAATATTCTGATAAAGAACTCATTACGCTTTCAAGGCTGCCGGTTACACTTCCAATCTGGCTCATATTTATTATGTACGAAGGAAAGTATCCAGACTTTTCCATGGCTTCATGCAGGGGAGCCTTACCGGATAACTCTTCTTTCAATACACCTAACGCATCTTTGACGTTGCCATCCTCAATATCGTCATACATCCAATCTATTCCGTCAGAAATCAACATACCTGATTTTAATATCATTGCAACCTGCGTGCAGAAATAAGATAATTCTGATGAAGACAGCTTTTTTATAGTTTTATTTTTCATGTCTACCTTCCATATGTTACTGCGTTTTTTAACTATAATAATTATATTATAATCAAACTCTAAACTCAACAGTTTAATTGCAGATTTTGGCGAATTTTGTGAAATTTACCCCCTTGAGGTCTTTTTGAAATCCTACACAAAAAGTTATAGATGTCGATGATGTAGAAACCCATGATTTTAACGAATTACAAATATTTAATTAGCTATGAGAAACATGGAAGAGACGATCGAGGCAGGAAGAGGCAGATGGATGAAAAAAAGAGCAGATGATAGGCGATGTGCAGCAATAAATATGATTCACACGACACCTTCTTTCAAGATAGGCCGAATTTATTATAAAGGTGTTTTGTATGAAGAAAGATTGATGATGATCTGCAAAAAGGAGCTGGAAGATGGAAAGAAATGAAATGGCTCAAGAAAAATAGTAAATGTTTACTATTTAAAATAAGAAATGTTGTGGATTTCAAGTCCCGGGCTTACTGATAAAATAAGCTCATAAAAGAAACGTACAGAAAAAGAAAGGAGGGAAATGTATTGAGCACAACAGGAACTGTTTTTGATATTCAGAGGTATTCGATTCATGATGGACCAGGCATTCGGACACTGGTATTTATGAAAGGATGTCCATTGCGATGCAAATGGTGCTCCAATCCGGAGGGGCTTACTGTAAAACCGAATGTTATGTTCACACCGAGATTATGTTATGGATGTGGCAGATGTGCGCAGGTATGCGAAAGCAAAGCCATAGTGATAAACAATGGAGCAATCGAATGGCATCGTGAGAAATGTACCAACTGTCTGAAGTGCGCAGAGGTCTGCAAGATTTCACATGCGAAAAAAGTCTGCGGCAACGTATATACAGTGCCGGAGTTGATGGAAGAAGTCAGAAAAGATGTAACTTACTATAAAAGAAAATCTGGTGGCGGCCTTACCGTGGGTGGCGGAGAGCCGATGGTGCAGGCTGACTTTGTGAGAGAACTTATGCAAGCAGCCCATGCGGAAGGTATCAATACAGCGTTGGAATCATCTTCTTATGCTACCGCAGAGAATGCCAGAAAGATTTATGAAGTGACGGATCACATTTTTACAGATATCAAACATATGAATCCGGAGATTCATAAAGAATTGACAGGGGTATCCAATGAGCCGATTCTTCAAAACATCAAAATGGCTTCCAAACTTTTAGACACAGCTCGACAGAATTTGGTTATTCGGATTCCGATTATTCCTAACAAAAATGATGACGAGGAAAATATTCGGAAAACAGCAGAATTTGTAAAATCACTGAAAGTTGTGGACCGCATTGAGATATTACCATACCATAATTTGGGAGAGGAAAAATATAACAGGGTACCGGGAGTACAGACATACGAGATGCATGGAGTACAGATGCTGGAAAAAGGTGATCTTGCAGATCAGTATCGCTGGGTGGAAGAAGGCGGTATGAAATGTAATATTGGTGGACTTTAATGAGAAATTAGTAAATATAATATTATCTTTAGGAGGAACAAAAATGAACAAATTAGCAGAAAACATTGATATTCAGTTGAAAATCAAGGCAGATCCTACTTACTACGGGAAGACAATGGAGAATGGTTGTACTGAGCGTGTACGTTTCCTGAACGCAGACCTTCGTGGTAGAAAAGCAGGCGTGGATTTACACAGAGCACGCTGCTACACAAAGATCTACAGAGATCATGCAGAGCTTGATAAATACATGAAGAGAGCTCTTGCAATCAAAGAGACCATGACTACAATGAAACTTACATACACAGAGGGTGAGTTGATTGTAGGCTTGGCTACTGAGAAACCGTATGCACATGCATTCCAACCGGAAATTGATACTACATGGGTAGCAGAGGAAGGTGGATTGCAGGCACTTAGAACTCGTGAAGATAACAGATTCTTTGCTACTGATGAGGAAGTCGGAGAATTTGAAAACGAGATTTATCCATTCTGGAAAGACAAAACCGCATGGGCAAAATGGCGTGGAGAATTGCCGAAAGATGTATATGACAAAATTGTAGGCACCGGATTTTCCGCACCTGGTTTTCCGGTAAACTGCTATGGTTCACACATGACTATGAACTGGGATGAAATCTTTGAGAACGGTACGAATTATTATAAAGAAATCGCATTAAAGAAACTGGAAGAATACGACTTCAATGATCCAGAGCAGTTAGAGAAAAACATGTTCTATCGTGCGGTCGTTGTAATGCTGGAGGCTATTGAAGAATATGCACACAGATGGGCTTCGTACTTAAGAGAACTGGCAGAGCAGAAACCGGAGAGAGAAGAGGAACTGTTAACTCTGGCAGATATATGCGACAATGTTCCGATGAACCGGGCACGTACTTTCCATGAAGTATTACAGAGTTACTGGTTTTGCTTTAATGTACTGCAAAATGATGGTACCGGATTGCTACTTGGATTTGGACGTATGGATCAGATACTGCAGCCGTATTATGAGAGAGAAGTTGCAGCCGGAACACTGACAAAAGATCTGGCAATGGAACTGATAGAGTGCTTCTATATAAAAACAAATAATACTTTGTTTTTTACTGATGCGGCAACCTCTAAATTTTTCCAGGGTACTGCTGTAATGCAGAATGTAATCACCGGCGGCGTAGACCGTTATGGCAATGACAATTCCAATGAGATGTCTTATCTGTTGGTGGATGCATTTATCGACGCACACTGCCTGCAGCCCGCTATGTGCTGCCGTGTAAACAGCAATTCTTCTGACAAGTGGCTGAACAAGATTTTAGATCTGGTAGAAGCAGGTATGGGTTATCCTTCCATATTTAACGATGATACTGCAATTGCAGCTATGAAGCGTTATGGTTGGGAAGAAGCAGATGCAAATGAATGGATTGCAACCGGGTGTGAAGAAATTGGAAAAACTGGTCACTACACATGGGGGCCGGGTCAGTACATTAACCTTGCTATGGCAATCGATATGGCATTCACAGGTGGTAAAAAACGTGAAGGCGTAAACATGGGACGTTGCGGAGAGCAGTTAAGTAAAGATACAGGTGATTGTACCGGGTTTGAAACCTATGAAGAGTTTGAAACAGCTGTGCTGACACACGTAAAAGAGCAAATCGATCTGATCTACATTGCGGACCAGCATCTGATGAATGTATATCAGGAATATCCGTTGATGGTTCAGTCTGTTCTTGCAGATTCCGGTCTTGAGAGAGGTCTTGCATATTTCAGCGGAGGTGGATACTCCAGCTCTTACCCGGGATATGTAGGCGTAGGCATTCCGGATATGATTGATTCTCTGGCAGCGGTGAAGAAACTGGTATACGATGACAAAGTGATTACAATGGCTGAACTGAGAGATGCATTGGCAGCAAACTTCGTAGGATATGAAGACATCTATCAGATGTGCAAGAATGCACCGAAATACGGTAATGATGATTTGAGTGTAGACTTGGTTGGTAAACATGCAATGGAATGGATTGCAGATGAAATTATTGCTCATCCGGGTGTGTTTGCAAAATATGATCCGGATCAGGAGACAGCAGCAACCAGACATCAGAGAGGTCTTGCACTGGTACCGCAGTCTGGCTGTGTACCTCACGGAAGTGTGGTTGGAGCACTTCCGAGTGGACGTAAATCCATGGAATCTCTGGGTGATTCCTGTTCACCATACCCGGGAGCAGACGTAAATGGACCGACAGCATCTTTGAAATCCGTTGCACGTCAGTCTCATGAGAAATTCCACGGTACTATTACCAATATGTATATTACAAGAGATGTTCTGGAAACACCGGAAGGCAGACAGCGTACAATTGATATGGTACATGCTGCATTTGAAGAAGGTGTAGGACAGCTGCAGTTCAACATAATGGATAAGGAAGTTCTGGAAGATGCACAGGAGCATCCGGATGATTATCCGACTCTGATCGTTCGTGTAACCGGATATAGTGCATACTATGTAGAATTAGATAGAAATCTGCAAAATCAGATTATGAAGAGAACTGTACATCAGGTATAAAAGATATCAATCATATTTTCCTATATAAAATGTTATGTTCTTCTTTAAAAGAATGTCCGTATGTTTTTATAATGATCGGATATCCGAAAAGAAAATTTATGAAAGTGAGGATATTGATATATGACGTCAAAAGGAATGGTAAACTGGTCTATCTGGATCGGCGTCTGGACCGGAATTTATGTTTTGTTATATCTGTTAAGTCCGTTAGGACAGTATGGGATCATCTGGTGTACCTTTATCGCATTACCGATTTTTTTTAACGGTGGTGCAACCAGAAAAGATTATATTCCACAGATGCTCAGCAGTATTGTAGGTGTATTGTGGGGAGTCGCAATGCTTGCATTTACCGGGGAGCTTTCAATCATTGGACTCGGAGTGGCAGGTTCAAATGCAATTTCTTGTGGGTTACTTACAATCACCTGTTGCTTTATGATGATCATCAAAGATAAGGGCCTAATCAACAAGGTGCCTGCAATGTTTGGTGGTATATCAGCCTGTTTTTCTCAGGGAGGACACAATATCATACCAGTGTGTATTACCCTTTGTCTGGGCGTAAGCCTCGGTCTTCTCTGCAATGAAGGAACTCATTTTGTTGCTGAAGATGGCAGTTGGACCTGGCCATTTAAGAAAGCGAAACAGACTCAGATAAAACGAGAAGTATAAAACTAACAAGCATCAGTCATTTTGGCTGGTGCTTATTAGGCGTTAATTATAAAAATTTGAGTAACATATTTTATTTTGTTTTCAAGGTGGTAAAAAAGTGATATACTTTTTCTATAAAGTATCAGACACCTAAAATAAAGAAGAAAAGAGAACAAAGCATATGTTGTTTGATGAAAAAACACAAAATGAATTTGCATATGAAATGATGGAAACGATGGTCTCAGCCACAGAGATTTTCAATACCGTGCTGTTGAATAATTTAAAAAAGTATTTTTGCATCTATAATGCATATATAACAGTCTTCGATTTTGAGGGAAAGTTTTTGTCTCTTACAGACTTGAATCGTTTGTATATCGGTACGGAGCATCCATATTTCTCCATTGCAGAGAAAGACATATGTGCAAGAAAAATCAATGAAGAATGTCGCAAAGATAATATGTGGCACGACAACATAAGACCATATATTTACAGAACGTCAGATCTTTTGTTGCAGAATGATGGAGAAATGACGGAGTATGTTAATTTTTTAAATAAAACGATGCATGTAAAATATCAGGTGATCATGCCGTTTGATATCTACGGATGTATTCATCTATGTATTTATCGCAGGGAAGGTGAACAGGATTTTTCAAATAGGGATCTGGAGAATTTCGAACAGATTTACAAATATATAGCAAAAACCTTTAAACTATTTAAAGTGCTGGAAAAGCCGAAAATTATTTCCAATATAAAAGATGAGGTAATTTTGATGAAAGATGATGCATATATCATTACAGATATTGATCATAAGGTGTTGACCAGCAATCAAAAAGCTCGAGAATATATATCTGCCATGGCAGGAAGTGCGGTAACAGATGAAAAACTCAAGGGAGAGGAGTCTCTCATTTTGTTTATCCTTCAGGGAGCCTCAGATCAGCTGGTCAAGACAGTTGAGATTAATGGATATATATTTCAAGTATATCCTTTTCCAATGAATTATGTACATGGAATGGTGGAAATGTATCACTGGATTAATATATATAGGGCAGAGGATCAGGAGGCAATCCGGTCGGTGGTCAATCCGCTGACTCTCACCAAAAGAGAGAAAGAAGTGGCAGAGCTTCTATGCGATGGGTTATCTTATCAGGCGATTGCGGATGAAATATTCATCAGCTTTCATACAGTGAAAAATCATGTTCAGAATATTTTTTCAAAATACAATGTAAATAATCGTTATCAGTTTTATCAGATTTATAAGACACATAATCCAATATAAAGGATATTTGTGGATGGAGGTTATATGGCGAAATTATCAATTATTGAAACCGGTTTGTGGGACGTGCCGAGAAATGAGATAATTCAGGCAGAGACTCCGGATATCTACGCACAGAATCGCAGACATACAATTTGCGGACATTGTGTGTTGGTTCAGGACGAAAAGGAGGGGAACATCCTTTGGGATACAGGGATTACATCCGATTGGGAGATGACGTGGCCGGAGCAGTTTAAAAAGGATTACACCTTTTATAAATTAAGCAATCTGGAGGAAAAACTAAGAGAGTTGGGGTTGGTACCGGCAGATATTGATCTGCTGATCTGCTCTCATCTTCATTATGATCATGCCGGAAATCTGAAAAAGTTTCGGCATACAAGGGCTGGAAAATGTGTTCTGATCAGCGAAGCCGAAGCGCATGAGGCTTTTGTGAAAGTTTCTATGAGCCCAGATGGAGTATTCGGTGCATATTTCAGAAATGAAATAATTATGGATGGGATTGGCTATCAGACAATTTCTGAGGACACATGGGTGTCAGATGATGTGTTTTTGTTTATTCAAAGAGGACATACGCCGGGCGTAATTGGAATGCTTGTCCGTACGGAGGAGAATGGAAACTTCCTGTTTGTCACAGATGGCATTTATTCCAAATTGAATTTTGGACCACCGGTCGTCCTTCCGGGACTTTGTGTAGATCCGAAATCCTACATGGAAAACATTGATCGTATCCGAGCATTGGCCAAAAAATATGATGCAAAAATTGTGTTTGGACATGATGTCGAAGATTTCAAACAATGGAAATTGTCACCGGAGTGGTATCGATAAACATGGTAGCACAGGAGTTGTGAGCTTTTTTATAAAATCGGCTGTGAATAGTAACTGAAAATTGTAAAGAGGAAAATTCAAAACAAAAAGGGGATTGACAAAGGAGGTTAAGTAGGCTACAATATAAAAGCATTCAGGTTAGCGGAATTGCGGATAAGACCTTAAAGAAAATAATTTCTAAAATTCAGTTGACAATAATAAACAGTTATGTTAAGCTAACAAAGCTGCTCACGAAGGCAGTGATTGAAAAAGCAGACCAAAAGATGAAAAAGTACTTGACAAATAAAAACAAGTATGATAAGCTTTTAAAGCTGTCTCTAAGGAAAAGAAGTTCTCGAAGACGGCGAAAAAAAAGTAGTTGACAACATCTGTAAGATGTAGTAAACTATTAAAGCTGTCCCAAAGGACAGCAAGAACATTGACAATAAAACAGCATAAGAACCTTTGAGAGTTCTAATACAGAATAATAGAACAAAGAAAAGTAAAGAAAGACAAAG
>DHUT01000001.1:0-3196 GCA_002409285.1 Firmicutes bacterium UBA5227
GCTTAATTTTGAGCAGGAAGGTTACTCAAAGAGGTATTTGGAAGTTAACGGTAAATGGGAAGACCATGTTCATTTTGCAACATATGCAGATGCCCTAACCCCATTTTTCTGAACCTGATTTGGGGACATTCCTCTTGCCAACAGAGACTATCCCTAAATAGGGAGGTGTGTCCCCATACCTCTAATAAAAATGGATGGTAGGTCATTCGCAACGACTTCCCAAAATATGCGACCGAAGGGAGCAAATATTTTGGTGAAGGAGACTGCGCTTAAAAATTAATTGTTGAAAGTAACATATAATTGGTTATAATATATATAATAAAAATTTAAATAGAGGGTGGTAGAATGGAATTCATAGACTTAAGAAGTGATACTGTTACAATGCCTACTGATGAAATGAGACAGGCTATAGCATATGCAGAAGTTGGAGATGATGTTTACCAAGATGACCCAACTGTTAACAAATTGGAGAAGCTTGCTGCTGAAAAAGTAGGCAAAGAAGCTGCGTTGTTCGTACCAAGCGGTACATTCGGAAATCAACTGTCAATAATGACGCATACAAGACGAGGAAATGAAGTAATAGTAGGAAGAAATAATCATATTGTTGTGCATGAAGTTGGAGCATCCGCTGTTATTGCAGGAGTACAGCTAAGAACTTTGGATACGGTAAATGGTGTTATGTCTCCCAAAGATGTTTTAAAAGCCATTAGATCCGATGATATCCATGAACCGGAAACAGGCCTCATATGTGTTGAAAATGCTCACGGATGCGGAGCAGTAGTGCCTCTTGATATATTAAAAGAAATAAAAGAAATTGCTGACAGTCATTCAATTCCAGTACACATGGACGGAGCAAGAATTTTTAATGCTGCAGCTTCATTGGGTGTGGATGCAAAAGAAATTGCCGCATGCTGTGATTCGGTAATGTTCTGTTTGTCAAAGGGATTAGCAGCACCTGCAGGTTCAATGGTTGCTGGAAGCAAGGAATTTATAAATAAAGCAAGAAAGTATAGAAAGCTAATGGGCGGCGGTATGAGGCAAATAGGAATATTGGCTGCTGCCGGAATTATCGCATTGGAAAAAATGACTGACAGACTTGTAGAAGACCATGAAAATGCCAAGTATTTAGCTGAAGAGCTTTCAAAGCTGCCAGGAGTTATTGTAAAAAAGGATAGGCTTGATATAGATATGGTATTTTTCCAAATGGGAGAAGATATAATAAAAGAAAGCTTGCTTATTATAAAATTGTACGAAAAGAATATTAAAATAAATGGAATTGAAGACGGCGAATACCGCTTTGTAACACATATAGGAGTATCAAAGGAAGATATTGATTATGTGATAAATTGTATTAAAGAACTGTTATAAGGAGACTGCGTAGACAATGAAGAGGGCATTGCCCTCTTTTTAACTACTCAAAAAGCCCATACAACTGTTCCATTTGCTCATAAGTAAGCATACCTATATAACCGCCGACTACTTCACCTTTTTTATTTATTGCAATAGTCGTTGGAAAGGAACGGATGCCGTAATCATACGCTACAAGCATATCTTCATCTTGTAAAACTATAAAACTCAGGTTGTTTTCATCCATAAAATCTTCAATTACTTCCTTACTCTCACCTACATTGATTGCCAATAATAAAAGGTCATCCGGGTAGGTCTCCTGAAGTTTTTGAAGGTCAGGCATTTCTGTTACGCAAAATACGCATCCGGTATACCAGAAGTTTAAAATGACATTCTTATCTCTAGTTTCACTTAATTTAATTACCGAGCCGTCCATTGAGGCCAGTTCAAAATCCGGAGCTATTACAGGTTCTTTTGTATCTTTAGTTTCATCATCAGTATCCTGAGTTTCATCATTAGTTTCTTGGGCTTCATCAATAGCTTCCTGTACATCGTTATCGGGAATCTCAGCTGGGTTATTCGTGCATCCGGCTATCAATGCTATTGATAAAATAATAATTAGTATTTTTTTCATAGTAATCTCCTTATGATTAATTGATACCCAATTACAAGTTTATTTAATCAATAAATTTGACTCCATATTTACATGTCTTCGACTTAAACGTAGAAGGATAAATCTTTTTAGCAATCAAGTATGCTTTATTTAGGGAATCATTGTCTTTAAACAGAGCAAATACGGCAGAGCCTGAACCGGTCATTATGGAGGATACTGCACCATTGTCAATCATTAATTTCTTAATGTCGTTGATTTCCGGGTGAAATTTTTCTACAACTCTTTCCATTGTATTTGAAACACACCGTGCAGCATTTTCATAGTTATGTGATGATATATATTTAAGTATGTCATTTGATGCATAAGAATTATAGTAACCGGGAGCAGTGTTTTGATAAACATATGCTGTCGAAATTGAAAATTCGGGCTTCACTATTAGTATATTATTCCATACGAAGTCATCGATCTCAGTAATCTTATCACCGAGTCCTTCTGCAAAACAGGTACCTCCTACTAAGCAAAACGGTACATCAGCACCGATTTGTGCTCCAATGCCGCTCATTTCGTCTTCCGATAAATTAAGCTTCCACATTACATTTAAGCCCCTTATTACGGCAGCTGCATTCGAACTGCCGCCTGCCATGCCTGCCCCTGCAGGGATTTTTTTACTGATATATATATGTATGCCTGAATTTATTCCGTAATTTTTCTTTAATATCAATGCAGCTTTATAACAAGTATTTTTTTCATTTATCGGTATAGATAAATCAGAGCATTCAATAATAATTTTATTATCATTAATTGGAGCAAGAATAATCTCATCATAAATATCAATAGACTGCATAACAGTATTTATTATATGATAACCGTTATGAAGTTTCCCTTTAATATCTAAAAATAAATTAATTTTTCCGTATGAGTTTAATTTAATCATAGCCATCTCTCAAGGTTTTTCAACATTATATAACATAATCTTTTCTTTAACAACGAAAAATACAATTAATTATAAATTTCATGGTTTTTTATGATTAAAATCTTAATTATTGGGTATAAATTAAATGAAACAAAAATTAATAAAAAAAGAGGTGGTTCCCCCGAAAACGGAAATAGAAACTATGAATGAATAACACCCATTCTCTGGTGTGAAACTGACGAGAAATGGGTGTTATTCATTTTTATATTAGTGGACATTAAATTGGGGACATTCCTCGTGCCCGCAAAGACTAAGTACGGGGA
>DHUT01000001.1:3434-5050 GCA_002409285.1 Firmicutes bacterium UBA5227
CTTCCGCTGCTAAGAGGTGTGTCCCCATACCTCTAAAACAAATCCCTTTTTGCCAGTATAAATCCTACAAAAACTGATGTCAATATTGAAATACCAATTATTGTCCAGAAGCCAAAAGGAGAATTTGCAAAGGGGATATTAATTACATTCATTCCGAAAAAGCCTGAAAACATAGTCGGAATTGCCATTAATATAGTTATGGATGTCAACAGCTTCATGACAATATTTAAATTATTTGATATAAGAGATGCAAATGCATCCATTGTACCGCTTAAAATTCCGCTATAAATCGTAGCCATCTCAATAGCCTGTTTATTTTCAATAATTACATCTTCCAATAAATCTTCATCCTCGGTATATTTTTTGATTATATTGATTCTAAGAATTTTTTCCAAAACTATTTGGTTCCCTTTAAGAGAAGTATTAATATATACCAAAGACTTCGATAAATCCAAGAGCTGTATAAGCTCCTTGTTTCTCATTGATTGATGCAGCTTCTCCTCGACATAATTGCTCATTTTGTCAATTTGTCTTAAATAAAGTAAATATCTTTGTGCATTCTTATATAATATTTGATATAAGAAACGATATTTTTTATATGTGTAGAAAGTACGAATGCTGTTTTTTACAAATTGATCAAGTACAATTGAATTTTTTAAACATACAGTTATTATGTTTTTGTCGGTAATTATAATTCCAAGAGGCAGTGTTTCATAAATAATATGCTCATCTTGTTTTTCAATATACGGTGTATCCACCAAGATTAAAACTTGATCCTCTTCCGTTTCTAAACGAGCACTTTCCTCGTCGTCCAAGGCTGCCCTTAAAAGGTCTCCCTCAATAGACAGCTCATTTTCAATAAAGTCCAATTCTTCAGTTGTAGGATTAACCAAGTTAATCCAAGCACCATCTTCAATTTTTTCCAGCTTGAACAGGGTGTTTTCGATTGATTTGAATACATCAAGCATTTTTCACCTCAATTTAATAATAGATTTTCTCTATTACTAAATTGGATTCTTACCTCTTAGTAATAGAGAGTTCAGTTTATAGATTCGACCTTAGGGACCTCGTCCATTACTTCACATCCTTTTCTATTTTTACTGCATTTATCACTATATTATATTTCACAATGTTTTGCAAGTCAATTATACTCGCAATTTGAAGATAATGCACATAATTTTTACGTTAATGGAAAAGATATTAATAAATGAATAGTATTTTCCCGTTTCTCATTAAATTTAGTATAGAAGGTGATTATTTGCCCGCAAGTTCTGTTACAAGAGTTAAAGGAGCAGTTGAAGGCTGTGTTGGGAAAAAGGTAAAATTTAAGCTGAAAAAAGGTAAAAGCAGGTCTCAATTCAGTGAAGGAGTAATTTTAGACACTTATCCTTCAATATTTACAGTCTTCGTTGAAAAAAAGGACCATCAAAGGATTGTGTCATTTAATTATATAGATATTCTAACAAATAATGTTGAATTTTATATTTGTGATGATAAGGAGACAAGAATTGGATAGCACACATAGTTAATAGCGAAACTCTTAGTTTATTAAAAAATTATTAATAATTAAGTTTCGCTATATTTTTTTGCAAAAATTTGATATACTGCAAAGGAAC
>DHUT01000001.1:5233-10935 GCA_002409285.1 Firmicutes bacterium UBA5227
GACAATAAAAATATTCCAAATACTATTCTGGAGCAGAAATGAAATTATTTTCTAAATTGACAGGTCTTTTATTCTTAGCTTCAATTATTCTTTTTTTATATGCGAGATTAATTGAACCGGTACTATTAACAGTTAAATATGAAAATATACACAGCAATTTTGTAAATGATAAAAGTGATAATATTAAAATAATACAATTTTCAGATACCCATTTATCTGAATTTTTTGGTGTAAAGAATTTAAAAAAGGCAGTTAATAAAATAAATAATCAAAACCCGCATATTGTTGTTTTTACAGGGGATTTGATAGAACAATACAATGAATATGAAGATAAAGACAACATACATGAAATATGGGAAGTTTTAAGCAAAATAAATGCTCCTTTAGGAAAGTATGCTGTTTATGGCAACCATGATTACGGCGGTGGCGCAGAAAGAGCATATAAGAAAATAATGGAGAACAGCGGATTTCAAGTACTTTCAAATGAAAATGCAAAAATCGAAGAATACAATATCAATATAATAGGGATGGACGATTCAATTTTTGGTACCTTTGACAAAGAAGTTATAGTCAACTTTTTGGGTGAAGATTATTTTAATATAATACTAAGCCATGAACCTGATGCGTCGGAACATTTTCTTGAATATAACGCAGATTTGTTTTTAACCGGCCACAGCCATGGAGGTCAAATAAACCTGCCATTTATTAATTACACTCCGCCCTTGGCACAAAAGTATGTGAGGGGGATGTATGAGGTTGATAATTACAGGCAGACGAAAATATATGTCAATGTAGGGTTGGGAACATCAACATTACCTATGCGTTTTATGGCAACACCTGAATTGACGGTTATTACTCTAAATGCTATACTTGATTATAACCCTGATTAAGCGAGATAGGATGACTTGGAGGGAAATAAAGGAGTATAATGATTTTGATGTTGAGTATTTTAACGGAAGATTCAAATATTAAAAAAAAATAAGACATAGTGGGACATGCATTAATTGCATACAGGAGGTTAACAATATTGACAAAAGAATTATCATTGGGAACAACACTTATATTAATTTATATTATAGGATATATAGGGTATATCATTTTTAAAAAAATTAAAATTCCTGCTGCCGGAATAATCGGCTCTTTAGTTGCCAATGCAGCTGTCTCTTTATTAGGTGTTAACTTTGCAGAATTACCGGTATTTATCAGTGTTTTACTCCAAATAACAATAGGCATTATAGCAGGATCACAATTCAGCAAGGAGAGGAACAAACAAATAAAGGCGTTGGGTTTACCCAGCTTATTAGCTGCGTTTTGGGCAGTAGCAGTTGGATTGATTTTAGGATTTTTATTATTTATATTAGCGGATGTTGATATAGGAACAGCCTTTTTTGCTGCAGCACCGGGCGGCATGTCAGAAATGAGTTCCCTTGCAATGATGTATGGTTTCGATGTGCCGACAGTAGTTCTTTTGCAGTTTTTAAGGATAGCAATGGTATATTTTTCAATACCTTTGGTTGCTTCTTATTTTGCTAAAAAGTCAGACGGTAGTACAAAGATAGTACATAATAAAGATAATGAAGTAAATCCTGAATGCGAGGAGAATAGTTACCCGTTAATTTTTACAATTTTTATTGGAGCGGCTGCAGGTTTAATTGCTTGGAAAACAAATATTCCGGGTGGAGCTATAGTCGGTTCACTGGTTGCAGTTGGAGCATGCAAGTCATCAGGCGTTAATTTAAAAACAATGCCTAAAAAGCATATTTCAATTTATCAAATCGGTTTAGGTGCATCTTTGGGATTGACATTTACACCGGAAGTAGCAAGCTCAATATCAGGAATGCTTGGCATTATTGTGTTATTTTCATTTTTAACTGTTCTTAACGGTATTATTTTAGGGATAATTATGCACAAGAAGTTTGGCATAGACTTAACCACTTCTTTGCTTGCATGTGCTATGGCAGGTGTATCACAAATGAGTGCCATAGCATTGGAAATGGATGCGGATTCCGTTGTAGTCAGTATAATTCAGACAATACGTTTAACTTCAATACTTTTAATTTTTCCTCCAATAGTTTTATATTTTATTGGATAAGTAATAAATTACTCAAACATTAATTATTAACGGTACTGTTAAATTAAGAAAACAGGTATGGGACACACTAAAAGAAGGCTTTGTTATGGTAACAAAGCCTTCTAATGCTTCATTTTACTTGGCCGGGACTTTTATTATTTGATCTGGATAAATCAAATGAGGATTTACAATATTGTTGTATTCAGCTAATTCCTGATAAGTTAAATTATATTGTGCTGCTATTTTCCATAAAACATCTCCGGGAACAACTATGTAAATTACTTCTTCCACAACAGGTTCAGGTTCAACAGGAGCAGGTTCAACAGGAGTCGGCTCAACAGGTTCAGGTTCTTCAACAACAACTTCCAACACTTTAATTCTTCCTGAAACTTCACTGCCGGCAGTTCCATTGGTTACAAGATAGTTCTGTATTATTTCCTCATATGTACCGAATATTGTTTGAGTATCATATTTTGCCAACATTGCATAACCGTCTCCGCCGGCTGACATAAAGTCATTTATTGCAACTGTGTATTCTTTTGTTTCATCAAATGCTTCTCCGCCTACCGTTATTTCCATAACCTTGGAATCTACCGGCTGAGCAGGGTCAAATGTAAATTCAAGCCCGCTTACCTGCAAGAATGCACCCTTTGCAGCAGGATAATCGCTTACAGACCATTCAAGCATTGCTTTCAGGTCAGCGCCTGTAATTTTCTTTACTTCAATTGTATTTCCGAATGGGAATATAGCTGCTATCTTACCTTTTGTTATTTCACCTACAGGTATATCTTCTCTTATTCCGCCGCCGTTTACAAATGCAATATCAGCACCTGTAGCATCCCTGGCTGCATCAGATGAAAGATTTCCAAGATTTGTTTCTTTGGTTCTTACATTCTCTCTTACACCGTCTAAATATATGTCTGTAGTTGCTATTACTTCAGTAAAAGCAGGGTCATTTTCAGGTTTAATTGTTTCAATAAATGCTGCTAATTCAGGGTCAGCAACTGTTTCTGCAGTATCTGCGGCTGCAAGCAGTCTTGCTGCCATACTTACAACTTCACCGTTTTGAATTTCTATGTCAACAAAACCTAAGTTTTTACCATAGTTTTCTGTTTGAGCTATTAATGTATTATTTTCTAACTGGCCGGTTGCTAACAGTGAATGGCTGTGTCCGTCAATTATCAAATCGATTCCTTCTACAGCTTGAGCCAGAGCTTTAGAAGTTATAGATGAGCTTTCATCAAGCCCTAAGTGTGCCAATGCTATTATAACATCAGTTTTGTCTTTAAGCTCATCCACCATTTCTTTTGATACCTCTACAGGATCTTCAAATGTTAAACCCGGAACATTGGTTGGATTAGTTAGAATTGCTGTATCAGGAGTAGAAAGACCGTAGATACCAACCTTAACTCCGCCTACTTCTTCAATAACGTATGGAGTAAAAACATATTCCCCTTTTTCATCAACAATGTTTGCACTTAACATACCTACCTGAGACATATCTCTTAATTCAAACAATCTGTCTTTGCCGTAATTAAAGTCATGGTTTCCTAAGGTCAAGTAATCATAACCTGCAGCTTCCAATACCTTAATTGCATTTTCTCCTTTGGAGATATTTACAATCGGCATACCGTGAAGAGTATCCCCTGCATCAAGAACCAATGTGTTAGGATTTGCTTCCTTGGCTTCCTTAATTAAAGCAGCTATTTTTGCAAAACCTATAACCCCGTTATAGCTGTCCTCTACTAATCTTGCATGGGTGTCATTAGTGTGAATAACAGTAATTTTTACGGTTTCAGCATCTTCTGCAAATACAAAGCTGAAACTGCCAAGAATAAGTAATGCTACCAATACTAAACTTAATACTTTTTTCATCAAAATTCCCTCCTCTTTTTTATGTAAGACATACATATATTATACAGTCAGAGGGATGGAATTTCAAGACAACTTTTGCATAATTTTCATGACGCAGCTTTGTGTCTTTATTATTCCACGAGTGAACAGTAACATATACTACCTTAAATTGTAATGAATGGAATTTAATTTTTCAATTTTTCAATTTACGTAAAAAATATCTTAAAATTGTTGACAAGAACATTAAATTTTTATATTATGTATACAAATTAATAATTACGTTGAAGAGGAATAGTATATATACATGGTCAATAGAGAGAAAATCATTGGTGAAAGGTTTTTGGCCCCCTGTATTTTGAACCCGCCTTGGAGTATTTTGAGAGTAACAACTCAAAGGGAAAATCCCTTATAAAAATGAGAGCTGTGTATTAATAAGCAGCATTAGAGTGGTACCGCGGATATCCGCCTCTTGGTTTTAAGAGGCGGATTTTATGTATGACCTAACCCCATTTATTAGAGGTATGGGGACACATCTCTACTACGAGGAAAGTCTATGCGGGCTGAGGAATGTCCCCGAATAGGATTTTTCAGAAAAATGGCTGGTAGGTCAACCGCAAAGAATGCCAAATTTGTTCGACGTAAGGAGCAAACAAATTTGAGGCATTCCCCTGCGAATGAAAGGAGAAAAAATGGCTAAGAAAGAAAAAGAATTTGTAAAAGAAATAACACCTATGGAAGAAGACTTCAGCAGGTGGTATACAGATGTAATTATGAAAAATGAACTGGTTGACTATTCGCCTGTAAAAGGTTTTATGGTCATCAGGCCTTACGGATATGCTTTATGGGAAAAAATTCAAGAATATGCAGATGAAAAGTTCAAAGCAACCGGTCATAAGAATATGTATTTTCCTTTGTTGATTCCTGAAAGTTTGTTAAATAAGGAAAAGGAACATGTGGAAGGATTCGCTCCTGAAGTTGCTTGGGTTACACACGGCGGAGATCAGGAATTAAGCGAAAGATTAGCAGTAAGACCAACATCTGAAACAATAATATGCACTATGTACGCAAAATGGCTTAATTCATACAGGGATTTGCCATATTTGTATAACCAGTGGTGCAGCGTTGTAAGATGGGAAAAAACAACAAGACCATTTTTAAGAACATCCGAATTCTTGTGGCAGGAAGGCCACACTTTACATGAAACCGAAGAGGAAGCCCAGGCAGAAACTCTGCAAATGCTTGATATATACAGACAGGTAGCTGAAGACTTAATGGCTATGCCTGTTGTTACAGGACTAAAAAGTGACAAGGAAAGATTTGCAGGTGCAAAATCAACATACACAATGGAAGCATTGATGCATGACGGCCAAGCACTGCAGGCAGGAACTTCACATAATTTGGGGCAGCATTTCTCTAAAGCCTTTGAAATTAAATTTCAGGGGAGAGACGGGAAAGAACAATATCCGTATCAAACATCATGGGGCAGCTCCACAAGACTTATCGGCGGCTTGATAATGGTTCATTCCGACAACAGGGGACTGGTACTGCCTCCAAAGATAGCACCTGTACAGGTTGTAATAATTCCAATAGCACAAAAAAAAGAAGGCGTTCTTGAAAAAGCAAATGAATTATATGATACATTAAAAGCAAAAGGAATAAGAGTGGAGCTTGATGACAATACAGAATATTCACCGGGCTGGAAATTCAATCAATACGAAATGAAGGGCTATCCTATACGTATTGAAATAGGGCCTAGGGATATTGAAAATAATCAGGC
>DHUT01000001.1:11205-11557 GCA_002409285.1 Firmicutes bacterium UBA5227
CCCACACTTATATAGTTAAAGACTATGAACAATACAAGAAAGAGCTTCCTTACCGTCCCGGATTTGCAAAAATGATGTGGTGCGGTGAAAGAGAATGCGAAGATAAATTAAAAGAAGAAACCGGTGCAACAATCAGATGCATTCCCTTTGAACAGGAAAACTTAGGAGACAAATGCCATATCTGCGGGAAACCCGCAAAACATATGATTTATACAGCACGAGCATACTAAAAGATGCCCTAACCCCGTTTATCAAAGGAATGGGGACACACCTCATAGATTAGGGATAGTCTTGTGGGTAGAGGAATGTCCCCGAATATGATTTCTGAGAAATGGTTGGTAGGTCATTCGCA
>DHUT01000001.1:11702-12772 GCA_002409285.1 Firmicutes bacterium UBA5227
GTAGGTCATTCGCAACGAATTCCCGAAATATACGACCAGAGGGAGTAAATATTTCGGTGAATGAGACTGCGAGATGCCCTAACCCCATGGAGAACCTTAGCTATGTTTAAAATGACAAGACTATCATTTTAACCGAGCCGAAGGTCTCTTTTTTATTTTTTTATTAAAAAACTCATTATTTAATTATTGACAGCATAAACTATATTTGATACACTATGTAAGTAGTCACTTACATAAGAAGGCGGGAATAAAATGGATAAACCAAGAATCCGGATGAATAAGGATGACAGAAGGGCTCAAATACTTGATTCTGCTTTAGAAGTATTTGTTGAAAGGGGATACAACGGTGCGACTACTCAAGACATTGCTAAAGCATCAAATATATCCGAAGTAACATTGTTCAGATATTTTTCTTCTAAACAAGAAATTTATATGGAAGCTGTAGAGCCTATAATTATTAATACTTTACAGGATTCCATCCATACATCAAAGAATTTAAGCCCAAAGGAAAAACTAAGCTATATAATTATTGAAAGAATCAAGCTTATTTCTAAATATCACAAGGTTGTGAGATTGATACTAATGGAAAATCAAGTTAATCCTGAATTAGGCGATTTAAATTATATTAAAATGATTTATGATTTATTAAAAAATTCAGTTAATAAGATGGGAGTGAAATTTACTAATAATGAACATGCCATAAGAGTATTGATGGGCAGCATATTATCCTTTTTATATTTACCTGAATCAAATGAAGATTCTATAGAACAATTTGTTAATAGTATCATTGATAATATTTATATAAAGGAGGTCTGAAATGGCAAGCAAACGTAAAACAATCCAAGCTGTAACATTAATAATTTTTCTTGTATTGATGTTTTTGGGTAAGATTCAGCTTTGGATGGCAGTATTTTTAGGAGGATTATTATTATCTACAGTAAGGGGAAGGTTGTATTGCGGTTATCTATGTCCTATAAATACCGTAATGGAAGCAGTAGACAATGATGCTGCCAAAAGAAAAAGAAACAGGTTAAAAACTCCGAATTGGGCAAAAAACAATATAGTCAGAA
>DHUT01000002.1:0-174 GCA_002409285.1 Firmicutes bacterium UBA5227
AGTTTTTTAATAAAATTAAGGAGGGAAATATATATGAAGAAGTCTAAAAGATTAATGCTTATTGTAATGAGCCTATTGACCGTTACAGCCGCTGTCCCAGCTTTTGCTTCAGTATTTCCTATACAAGGAAGCAATCTTGTGAAAGCAGACAATCCGGTACACTATTCAATTAAT
>DHUT01000002.1:318-1955 GCA_002409285.1 Firmicutes bacterium UBA5227
AATCCGGTACACTATTCAATTAATGAAATGGTATCTCCAGGAGCGAGCTTTAATAAGGATTATTGGGTTGGTACAAATCAGACTATTTCAATTAAGATAGAGGGTGATGGAACTCCAAATAAACCATCGGATGTCACCTCTACAGTTACTAATTTGACTACTGATAAAGTGGTGAACTCAGACCAAAATTATGCAAATGGGATTATAGTTTATACTTTGGATGGTCAAAACGCATATTTTAGGCTAAGAGTTACAAATAATACTAACCAGACATTAAAAATAACAGGTTGGGCTGAAATTGTTACATGGTAATATCAAAATCAGGACCACCGGCTAAGCCGGTGGTTTGTTCTTGCCCTATAAGGGCATGGTACTGGCTTGAGCCTTAAGGCTCACTGAATAGTTTGCCAACCGCATATATTTACTCGCTACCGCTAAAGCGGTTGACTATTTGCTTTTCTTTACCTGCTCACCCGTAAACGGGTCCATATACTCTTTCAAACTTATCCGATCATTTGCTATATCCTCATGCAGTTGATTCCTTATGTATTCTTCTATTTTCTTTGCATTCTTCCCTACTGTATCTACATAATATCCTCTGCACCAAAAGTGTCTGTTCCCATATTTATATCTTAAGTTTGCATGCCTATCAAATATCATTAAGGAACTCTTAATACCCCATTATTTCTGATACACTATATTTTGCTGGTATCCTTACAAGCATATGTATATGATCTTTACACAACTCTGCTTCAATTATTTCTATTCCTTTTCTTTCGCAAAGTTCTCTTAATATTTTTCCTACATCTGTTTTTATTTTTCCGTATATTATTTGTCTTCTGTACTTCGGTGCAAATATTAAATGATATTTGCATTCCCATGTTGTGTGTGATAAAGTATTTTTATCCACGTGGAGCCTCCTTTGTTTTTAATGTGGTTGGCAAACCTACATTATTTTATCATTGGAGGTTATTTTTTTCTACTTGAAGCTTAAGCTCCTTGCTTCCCCCGGCATAGCCGGGGGTTTATTGTTGATACAATCAAAGGAACTGCTATTGCTGCAGTTCCCAATCTATTTTTCTAAAGTCCTTCCATGAGTTGTTTGTAAATCTATAATTATCATCTGTTTTGTAAAGGGATGTAAACCCTTGAAAAACGATTATAGTCTCATCTCCTATGGGATCCTCACCCACCCAATGATTCGGTAAGGTTATATTCGCTTTATAAGTATCCGATTCAGTAAGTTTTTCTTTCCCCATAAAACTGCATTTTAAACATTGAAAGATTTTCCTTTGTGTGATAAGGTGAATATACCAATTATTAAATAATTTAATGGAGATTTAACATGGCAGACTGGTTTACAGTTGAAAAGATAGATAATGATACATTTGTTATCAGTGAATATAAGCATTGGGAGGAAACACATTGTTATTTATTGCGTGGTGATAAGCAGGCTGTTTTAATTGATACGGGGTTAGGCGTTGATAATATAAAAAATGTGGTGGACAGACTTACAACATTGCCAATACTGGTTTTGACAACCATGTCCATTGGGATCATATTGGCGGGCATAAGTATTTTGATAATATTGCCGTTTTTGAAAATGAAGAATCATGGTTGTCCGGAAATTTCCCTAT
>DHUT01000002.1:2279-22448 GCA_002409285.1 Firmicutes bacterium UBA5227
CGGACATTGTTGTTTTTATGAACGTGACAGGGGATATCTTTATTCCGGTGATTTAATATACAAGGGATGTCTGGATGCTTTTTATCCAACAACTAATCCTCAGTTATTCATGGAATCTGTTCAAAAAGTTCAATTACTGCCCATTAAGAAAATTTTACCGGCACATCATCAATTAGATATTTCAGTGGAAATAGTTGATAAAATTGCTGACGGGTTCAAGGAATTATCCAGCATGGGAAAACTAAAGCATGGGAGTGGTATATTCAGCTTTCGAGATTTTCAAATACACATCTAACAAAATGTGTAGGGTAGGGAATCCGAAGTGTAAAAAACAGCGCTAAAAAAGTTTATGAAGATGCACTGAACAAGGCAGGAATGATATGTAAATGATGTCCTTAAATAGTATATAATGGATGTGACTTTAATGAAAAATTATGTTGTAAAATAGCGAATATTTTGTTATATTTAAATAAATTAGTTCGTCCTCTCATATATATTCGATAATATGGTTCGAAAGTTTCTACGGGATAGCCGTAAATTAACCCGCTATGAGTTGAATGACAGATGAAAAGATAACATGTACAGCCTCTGAGGGGGCTGAGTTTTATTGAATCTGAAGTTCTTCTCACAGAGAAATTCGGATTTTTTTAATTTAAACATATAAAGAGGGCAATACTTAGGAGGAATTATGGAATTACTAAAGGATTTACTTGCAGCATTAAGTGTTGTTCTTAACGGACTGCCCCAGGGGTTGCTGGCTTTGTCATTTGGGTTTGCATCTGTACCAACGGCATTTGCATTCATAGTGGGGGCAGTAGGGTGTCTTGCCCTCGGTGTTGTTGCACCTGTTTCATTTCAGGCGGAAACTATAACACTTGCAGGGACAATGGGAAAAAATATGAAAGAAAGAACATCAATGGTTATTGTTGCCGCCATAGGAATGACGCTGATAGGACTGTTCGGACTTTTGGAAAGGATTGTTACATTTATAGGACCAGCCATAACAAACGGCATGATGGCCGGAGTAGGAATCATGCTGGCGAATGTTGCGCTGGGAATGGCTAAGAAAAATAAGGTTATTGGATTTTTTTCAATAGCTGTAAGCTTTGTGGTGTACATGTTTACCACAGACCTGGTATATACTGTTACAATTTCTGTGGTTGGGTCAAGTATTCTTGCACTTGTACTGAAGCAGAAAACCGATATTAAAATTGCAGAGAGAGAAAAGCTTGTATTTCAGAAACCAATTATTAACGCAGGTGTAGTACAGGGTGCTTTGGCTCTGATGTGCCTGAACATAGGTGCCAACATTGCATTTGGAGAAATTACCGGAACAATTGCAAACACTGAAGTAAACATAGACCATCTTACAATTGTAAGCAGTTTGGCAGATCTGGCGTCTGCATTTTTTGGCGGAGGACCTGTAGAGTCTATAATATCAGCAACGGGGGGCGCACCTAATCCATTGCGCTCGGCTGTTTTGATGATGGCCATAATGGCTGCGATATTGTTTGTGGGTTTGCTTCCTAAAATAGGAAACTATGTTCCCAGCGAATCCATAGCAGGATTTTTATTTGTACTGGGTGCTGTTGTAACCGCTCCAAGCAGTGCTATGACCGCTTTGACTGTAACCGGTATTCCGGGAGGAGCAATGGTAGGTGGAATTACAATGGCTGTTACGTCTATTTCGGATCCGTTTTATGGCATGCTTGCGGGAGTTGTATTCAGGGCTGTCGCCGGTTTAGTAGGAATGTAACTTAAGAGGAGGAAGTATATGAAAACATATGACATTGAAGTGGCAGGGGTTAAAAGAGAGCTGCCTGTTATTAAAATTAGTGATGGATTAAGTATTGCAAGCTTTGTTATTTTAGGAGACACTGAAATTGTGTGTGCTGCAGCGGTTGAAATAGTAAAAAGACTGCCCCAGGTGGACTTCCTTGTGACAGCAGAAGCGAAGGGAATTCCTCTGACTTTTGAGATATCAAGGCTGCTGAAAATGAAAAAGTACATTGTTGCCCGTAAAAGCATCAAGCCCTACATGGACTCTCCCATAGTTGATGAAGTTGTGTCTATAACTACACAGGCTAAGCAGATTCTGGTTTTGGATGAGCAGGATGCTTTGGAAATTAAGGGCAAAAGAGTTGCTATAATAGATGATGTTATAAGCACAGGAGAGTCTTTGTCGGCTATTGAAAGGCTGGTTGAAGTTTCCGGAGGTAATATTGTGGCAAAGGCTGCAATTCTGGCAGAAGGAACAGCCGCAGAAAGAGATGATATAATATTTCTTGGCAAATTGCCGCTCTTCAATGAATAAAAGAACTTATAAAAACAAAGGCAGCTACACTCGGCTGCCTTTAAAAATCTTTTAACCGTTAATAATTAGAGTACTGCCTTTTCGGCTTTTTTCTACAGATATGCCGGATTCAATTGTTTCCTTAAGAAGCTGGACGTGGGATATGATTCCAACAAGTCTCTTGGAGCCTTTGACAGAGCTTAATATATTTAATGCATCATTTATGGATGATCTGTCAAGGCTACCAAAACCTTCATCAATGAACATTGTATCAATTCTTATTCCACCGGACTGAGATTGTACAACCGCTGAAAGCCCCAGGGACAGAGCCAGGGAAACAAGAAATTTTTCACCTCCGGACAAGCCTGCCACACCTCTTTTTTCACCGGAATATGCGTCGAACACCTCAAGCTCCAGACCTGCTTTTCTTGTTCTGCCGCTTCCTTCAAGGGTTCTGCATAGCTGGTAGCGACCGTCATGTACGTTCTTTAAGAGTCTGTTGGCTTCAACGGTCACAGAAGTAAGCATCACTCCCAGTACATAGCGTCTCAGGCTTATACCCTTGTCACCTCTGAGAGTTGTGCCGAAGCTGTAATACATATCATATTTTCTGATTAACTCCTGAAGCAGTGCCTGTTCTTTTTCTGTTTTTTTAATTATTCGGTTGATTCGATCTTCCTTTTCTGTATTCAAAGCTATAAGCTTTTCACATTCGGTAAGGGATTGTTCTAATTTTTCTATTAAATCAACCGCTGCTTCAATGTCAGGCTTTTCTTTGTCTCTTGTTAAAGTTACGAGCCTTTCAAGATTTCTTTCGATTGAACCTTTTTCAATTACATAATCCTGAATTTCCTTATTCCAATCATCAAGCTGCTGCTGCTCTGTAAGATATTGCTTAAATTCGGCAGTATCTTTAAAGCCATTTGCATATAACAACTCATAATATTCTGTCTTTCCGGTTTCGTATTCAACTTTTTTATTTTCGACATGCTCTTTCATATAATTCAGGCTTGCAGTTGACGAACTGAGCATCTTTTCTGCTTCTGTCATTCTATCACCAAAGATTTTTAACTCTTTGTCGTATTGCTCTATTTCATTGCCCAGTTCATTTATTTTGCTTATTAAATCAGCTTCTGAACTGATTTCGGCTATCCTTCGCTCCATGAGTGAGTTAAATCGGGCTGTTTTTTCTTCCTTTAGTCTGCTTTGCTCCGATATATTTATGTTTAACTCGGCAAGTTCCCTGTCCAGCTTGTTAAGTCTGGATGTGAGTCTTGTTTCTTCGTTTATAATAGTATTTAATCTGCTTGTTTCAGCTTCAGCTCTTTTTAGCGTTTCAGTAATTTCCTCCTTTGTAAAATTGCTTAAAAATTTATTTAATTCATTAATTTCACTTTGAAGGCTCTGAAGTTTTTCAGCTTTTGAAGACTTCAATACGTCCTGTTTTGCAGTTAAATTTACAAGCTCAATTCCTTCATCCTTGAGCTGATCTAATTTAAGGCTTAAAGTTTTAATATATGAAGTGTCTGATGCTGAATCTATTTTGCGTGCTTTTTTAGGATGAGAAGTACTTCCGCATACCGGACATTCCTGTCCTTCCTGCAGGGCTTCGCCTATTAAGCATGCTGCTTCTTCTATGTATTGATTATATGCACGGTCATACTCGAATTTTTGTGCAGCAGTTTTCAGTTTGTTTTCTTCCAATTTATTTTTAAGTTCTTCAAGGCTATTATTTATTTTGTCAATTTCAAGAGAAATTTTTTTGTGCTCAGCATTTTTTTTGTCAAGTATAATAAACTTTTCTGATTTATCACGAAGCTCAGGAAGCCTCATGCTGTAGCTGTTAAAAATGAAATCCTTTTGAATCGTATAATCCTGAAGCTTTTTTTTGGATATATCATAATTCTGCTGCTTAATTTTGTTTTCAGCCATAAGCTTTTCAAGAGCAGTAGTTTCTATGTTTGCTTCCCTTCCGGCTAATGAAATTTCCTTATATACCTCAATTAATGCTTCATACTTCATTTTATTTTTCCGAATACTATCAATATGTTCTTCATTTTTCTTCAGATTTTCCAGAGCCAGGCTGATTTTTTCTCTTTCGGCAATGCAGTTCAAATTATTTTCCTGTTCCTTTTTCAGCTTAGAGGTTATATCCTGAAGCTGCTTGTATATATTCATAGCGCTTGAATATTTCTGATATACATTTATTGCCATTTTGCCTTTTTCTAATTTTATAAAGATAGAATCAATATATTTTTCCTGTTCTTTAATTTTAAAAAGCTCTTTTTCGCTTCTGTTTTTTTCCTCAAAAAGGTTGTATAAATCTTTTTTAAGCTGGTATTTATTTTTTTCTGATATAAGCAATTGAACCTTTTCCTGTTTTTCTTTCAAAGTATTTTCAATTGTCATTTTTAATTCTGTTTCCTGAATTCGTAAGTTTTCTACATCCTCAGCATTTTCAGATTTAAGCAGTACTTTGATGTTTTCGCGTTTGATAGTGATGTCTCTTGCTATGTTTTTAGCCTGTTCGCATATCCATTCTGCGGCTTCCTGCCATTTTTCAGCATTAAAGAGGGTAACGAGTATTTCTTCCTTCTCATCTGACTTTGCCATCAGTAGCTTTTCAAATTTTCCCTGAGGAAGCATTATGACCTGTATGAATTGTTCATGAGTCAGACCTATCAGCTCCCATGCCTTTTGTTCCACATCCTTAATCTTGGGATTTTCAAAAAAGGGTACAAATATATTGTCTCTGCTTAAAAACATTGCATTTTGAGTTATATTATAGTCTTTGTTTCCGTTCCTTTTTGTACGGATGTTTATGCTTCTAATGAATTTATAAGTTCTTTCGGAAATTTTGAATATGAATTCAACTTCTGTGGGAATGTCTTCATTTGCCATCTGACACCTCATGGCGGTGATGTCTCCACGCTGACCTCCGCTTGATTTTCCGTACAGCGCATATGTTATTGCATCCAGAATGGTAGTTTTGCCTGAACCGGTAATTCCGTGAATCAAAAAGACTCCGGAGTCTGTAAATTTAGTAAAGTCCACTTCCTGCTTTTTTACATATGGACCAAATGCCTGAAAAGTTAATTTAATAGGTGTCATTGATTTTTACACTCCTCATTTTCTACTGCAGTCAGGGCATTTTGAAACAATATTTTTTGTTCTTCAGTCAGGTCACTGCCTGCAGTTTCTCTATAGAATCTTTCAAGAATATCGCCAGGTGAAAGGCTGTACAATTCTTCAACAGTAAGCTGTGTTTCTTCTGCCTCATTCATCTTGCCTGAAATGTTCAGCAAATTGTTGTAATAGGTTCTGAAAAGTTCAACTGCTTCCATTCCTGCATATCTGTCAGTAAGTTCAATCTTAATATAATCGTCTCTGTTTATGTCATTTTCAGCAAATTTAACTACTTCCTCGAAGGTTCCCCTTATAACCCTTGTTTCTCTCAGAGGAATTACTTCTAATTCCTTAATTTCAATTTCATCATCAATATTTAACAATGTAACAGATTTTTTATGCTCTGCCTCGCTGAAGGAATATTTAAGAGGTGAGCCGCTGTATCTTGCGTTATAGCCCCTGTTCTGTGCTTTATGCAGGTGACCGAGAGCAACATAGTCGAAGCCGTCAAATGCTTCTGAGGGTACAACGGAGGTTCCGCCAACCATAGCGGATCTGTCGCTTTCAGAAACAACTGATCCGCTTACAAAGCAGTGGCACATGAGAATATTCTTTTTGCCGGGTTTGAAGCTATGCTTAATATTGTTTAAAACATAATTCATTGCATCTGAATAACTGCTTATCTTAGACTCTGGGTATAACGACTTAACCTCGTCTGTGTTAAAATATGGCAGTACAAATATGTCAATATTGTTTAGTTCAACTATATTGACTTCTCTTGACAGTTTCCCGAAAATGTGAAGTCCTGTTTTTCTAAGCAGCTGGTTGCATGAAGCAAGGCGCGCAGCACCATCGTGATTTCCTGCGGAAATAATTACGGGAATTCCTACTTCATTGCATAATTTGGTGACCGCATCATTATACAATGAAATAGCCTCAGAACTTGACACGGAGCTATCAAAAATATCGCCGGAAATCAAGACCGCATCTATATTTTTTTCTTTTACAGTATTTATCAGAAGGTTTATAAATTCCCTTTGTTCTTCTATAAGGGAAACATTATGCAGGCTTATGCCCAGGTGCCAGTCAGATGTATGTATAATTTTCATTTGAATCTCCTTGTATGTTACATAATGTATGGCAGAGTATGAATAAGAGCGCAAAAAGCGCTCTCAGGCTACTGAAAAGACCGATCGGACTTATCAAAATCCAAGTTGCTCTCCCACCAATATTACCTTTATTCTGTTTTGAGGTTTGGAATATCTTGTAACTAATATCTGGCAGCACAATGTGTCCTGCATCGTACATTCGGAACATTTTCCTGTTACTTTGCAAGGTGGTTGGGAGTTTGTTCTGAATGCATTAGGAATAGTGGCATCCGCTCTTATTTTACCTAAAGCGCTACTTAAATCCGGAACAACTTTGTTCATTCCAGCAACAACAATTACAGTGTCAGGTCCATAGTTGTAAGCTGCAAGTCTGTTTCCGTTTCCGTCCACATTCATTAATTCGCCGTCTATAGTTATGGCGTTGGTGCTTGTGAGGAATACATCCGCAGTTAATGCCTGTTTCATGAGCCTGACTCTTTCTTCGGGAGATTTAGCTTTATCTCTGTCAATTACAGAAATTCCCTTTTCCTCAAGAAGTGTCTTAATCTTTAATTCGTCAATAGTATATGAACCACCCCATGATACAACGTCATCTTTCTTAATAAGGGACATGACCTTATCTATTGCTTCTTCCTTAGTGTCAACATAGTATCCCTCCATGTTTCTTCGCTGGAGGTTTTTGATGACAGCTGCACCTCTTACCTTGTAAGCATCTTTAATAAAATCCATTGTTCATCCTCCTCATTTAATCTTTATATAATTATATATTATCAGTGAGATTTGTTCAATCAGCAAATTATGTTTCTCCAATCCGTTGACTTAACCGAAGGCGACAAATAAATTGATATAAAGATGCAACAGTGCTATAATTACTTCAAAACGTATAAATAAAATGAAAGGAATAAATAAAATGAAAGTGCAGGAAAGATTTTTAAATTATGTTAAATTTGATACACAGTCAGTACCGGATTTGGACATTATACCAAGCAGTGAAAAACAAAAGATCCTGGGCAGAAGTCTGATTGAGGAAATGAAATCCATAGGAATAGCTGATGCTTCCATGGATGAACATGGGTATGTATACGGAACAATAGCTTCTAATATTACTAATGGGGAGAAAGATGTGCCAGCGATTGGTTTTATTGCTCATATGGATACATCACCAGATATGCCCGGTAATGATATAAAGCCCAGAATAGTACATAATTATGACGGTAAGGACATTGTACTAAATGAAGAAAAAAATATTGTTATGAAGACCGAAATGTTTGATCATCTTTTGGATTACATGGGTAATGATATAATTGTAACTGACGGAACGACTTTGCTCGGAGCAGATGACAAGGCAGGAATAGCAGAAATAATGTCTATGGCGGAATACTTTTTAAATAACCCATCTGAAAAACATGGCACTATTAAAATAGGATTTACTCCGGATGAAGAAGTTGGAAACGGTGCAGAGAAATTTGATGTTGAAGGCTTTGGAGCAGATTTTGCCTATACGGTGGATGGAGGAAAACTGGGGGAAATAGAATACGAAAATTTCAATGCTGCCAGTGCAAAGGTTGAAATAAGTGGCGTAAACATTCATCCTGGTTCTGCAAAAAATAAAATGAAAAACTCCATATTAATTGCAATGGAGCTCCAGGCAATGCTTCCTGCTCGTGAAACTCCTGATAATACGGAAAACTATGAAGGATTCAGCCATTTGAACGATATAAAGGGTGATGTTGAAAAAACACTCTTAAATTATATAATAAGGGATCATAGTCTTGAGAAATTCAATGTAAAAAAAGACAGATTCAAAAAAATAGCGGAATATCTGAATGAAAGGTATGGAGAAGGAACCGTCAGGGTGGAACTAAGGGATTCATATTATAACATGAAGGAAAAAATACTTCCGCACATGCATATTATTGAGACTGCACAAAAGGCTATGAAAAACATTGGCGTTGAACCTGAAATAGTGCCTATAAGAGGCGGTACTGACGGAGCAAGGCTGTCATATATGGGACTTCCGTGCCCTAATCTTTGTACAGGAGGGCACAACTATCACGGAAGATATGAGTATATCCCTATCCAGTCCATGGAAAAGACAGTAGAATTACTTATAGAGATAGTAAAATTATATGCATAAAAAAAGGCTGTGATTGAATACAATCACAGCCTTTTCTCTTAATATTTAACTTTTTTTAAAATTCCTGTGTACGTGTCGTCTATAACAGACTTGTTTGTCCCATAAATATTGAACGTTTTAATTATCTCATAATCATTGAGTCCCTCTACAAAAGCTCTTTCTTTTTCACCTATAAAGTTTAATACATACAGTCTGTTCAGAGAATATTTTTGAAAAACATTCTCAAAATCAGCAAGTCCTTGAGTTGATGGTTTGGAGCCTTTTTCAACCATTAACAGATTTGCCAGCTGAACAACTTTAGAGTTATAATCTATTGGCACTGCTTGGTTCAAGGTATATCTGTAAAGTGTCATGTCCTTATAAAGTGAAAAGCTGTAGCTGTCAAATGTATAATTCCTAAAATCGGGTACTTCAGAGCCTGCCGTCAAATCCCAGTTAATAACTAACAGAGAAGGTATATTATTTGCTTTTTTCAAATCATTATAAACAAGGGTTTTAAGCATTTCTTTGTTATTGCTTTTAACATAATAGGCATATCTGAAAAACAGAATGTTTGCTTTGGCATTATCATTGGTAGTGAGACTATCCCACTTTTTCAATGCATTCATATACAGGTCTTCTCTGACATTATACTTGCTTGCAAGAGTAAAAATCTGCATCATTTCCGAATTCTTTAAATCATTCCTTGCAACAACATTTGCTAATATTTCATTGGCAAACTGAGATTTTTCTGCGTCTGAATAATTGCCGAAGGTAATCATGTAAAAATTAGTACCTGCAACGTTGTAATATCCGCCTGAACGTAACGATGCCATTGTTTCGATAGCATTTAAGTCGTATAAATGCGAGTCTTCCGGGAAAATATATCCTCCGCCCCCGAAAGATACATATTCTAAGGTGTCTTTTGCTTTTATGTACTTTTTATCTGTGGCGTCAGCCAGATTATAGTTATAATTGCCGAAATATGAGTACATTTCTTCACCCTTGATGGGGAGAAATTCAAGCTTGGTCAAGTACTTACTTTTATCGCTGGTTTTAATGTCGTTATAAACTCTTCTTATCAACGCTGCTGATTCTGCCCTGGTAATATTGTTAGAACCTTTAAAAGTTCCGTCATTATATCCGGAAACAATTCCTGAATTATAGAGTTTTTTTATAGGGTCATAAAATTTGCTGTCTTGCCTGATATCTTTAAAATTCAAGGAATTGTCGTAAATTGCATCCTTGCAGAACACCGCTATTAAAGCTGCGGCCTCTTCCCTTGTAATTTTTTTATCAGGATAAAAATTCGACCCGGGAAATATATCGGTAAAAGAATAATCCTTATTTCCCTTTACATTTTCATACATTGAAATAACAAAGGTGTAGGACCAATGTTTGTTGGACATATCGTTGTATGGCATGTTGCTGGTATAGATTTCAGTCATTTTGTTTTGACGGTATGCCGTCTTTGCCAGGATTGTTACAAACTCGGCTCTGGTAATGTTGTTTTCAGGCTTGAAAGTGAAGTCACCATATCCATTGAAAACCTTCAGTGTGTTGGAAGCAAAATCAATGTCCTTTTCAGCCCAATGATTATAAGTATCATAATACACAGTCTTTGCCGATGCCGGCTGAATGGATAACACAACAAAAATAGTAATTAATAATAATAGCTTGTTAAACTTCTTCAATTTGCGTCATCACCCTTTATTAATATATTTATATATTATATTATTTACCTCCTCCTCGGTTATATTAAACACCTTTTTCAGGAATAATTCAATACTAATTTTTCCTAAATCAGATATATTTTGCTTACCGTTTTCCTGAGGTAAAAATATTTTAACATTACTTAATTTGTTAGGATAATATTCATAAATATTGTTTCCTACCTTTTTCGCATGACACTTGAAATAAAACTCAAAAATATTAGAATTTAAATATGAAATAAAATATTCCAAGGATATTTTCCTACTGATATTATTTAGTAAATATACATCTGCACTGCAAAAATATTCATTTTCATCATAATAGAAGTTATTGCCTTTGGATTTATACGGGAAAACTATTTTTGGATTTTCAAAATCAGATTGAATTCGACCCCATTGTAGTTCATACCATTTCCTACGGCCTTTAATACACTCCCGACGGTCTTGAAGCCTGTTTTTATATGAAGAAAGGTACTTAATTGTGTTGGGATAGTCCTGTTCGCTGTCAATATTATTTGTATACAGTAAGTATAAATTATTATATTTAATACCGGATTTTGTTATATTGCTGTTCTTAATCCATTTTTTAAGCAAGACTTTTTCAATGCCGTATTTTTCAATTGTTTTTTCATCAACTATGAAAGCCTTATCAAGACCGGTTATAATTCCCTGCTTGATTGTGCAGATGTCCCTTATATATGTGTTGGAAATTGAATCAATTCGATTAAATAGCTGTTCATCTGCATCCTTTAGTATAATCCATCCTGCATCTTTAAGCTTGTCTTGGTCATAAGTATATTCTTCATTAATATCTTTGCTATATTTGACGTAAACAAAGCGGTTTTTGTTCTCAGCATTATTTGACAAGGTCAGTAAAGCAGGACTTACCTGTACTTCCTTAAAAACAACGTCCCCGCTGAAATCAATAATTGAAACTATGTTGAAGTTATTTTTTATATATGCTCTCATCCTGTCGGCGTAAAGTGCTTCCATGAAGTATCTGGAAGTTATGAAGGATATTATTCCGTCATTCTTCAATATATCCTTGCTTTTTTTGAAAAAGCAGTAGGATATATCTGCTTTGTCATAAAATACCTCTGAATATTTTTGGTATAATTCCTTTTTGTATTCTGGCAAGGAATTCTTGTGTCCAACATATGGAGGGTTGCCGACTATAACGTCAAACTTACCTAAATTGAATGAATCTGTGAGGTAATCAAAGTTGAATATATTCAACCTCACATCAAAGCAGCCACTTGCAAAAATAAGCCCTGTCTTTGTGAGAAATATGGAAAAGTCATCCACATCAATTCCGTAAATCATATTTTCAAGTATGTATTTGTCATCCGCTCCTTTTATGCTTCTTCTAATGCTTTTAAAAGCTTCAATCAGGAAATATCCTCCTCCGCAGGAAGGGTCTAAGATTTTTATATTCATGTCAATATCCTTAATTTGAAACAATTGAGACAGCATATTGCGGATCAAGTTAACAGGTGTGTATACTTGCCCTAAATTCTTTTTCTCCCTGGGTGTAAGGAGTCTTTCATAAAGTTCTGCCGGACTGAAGTCCTCTAAAACGATAATATTTCTGTTGGCAGATAATAAATTAAATATCTTTTCTTCGGTTTTTGTATCACTGAGGTCAAAAAAATCATATTCACGAAACATATTTGTATCAGCAGGTTTAAAAATAAGGGTATGTTTATACGATTGAAAGCTTTTGTCAAGAATATCCATTCCTGATGCCTTACATTCATATAAAATTTTAGATACTAAGTAAATTATATATCTTACTCTTACTATATAATCATAGTTATCTAAATCTTTTATTAAGAAATTTATGTTTTTCAGCAGGGTCTTATACATAATTACCTCTTGAGTCAGTTGCTTTTGTCTAATATTAACATGTTATGGTAATTTAATCAATACAATTAGCTTCCTAATGCTATATAGTAGTAAAGGTAAATGGAGGTGATATTATGCCAATTATGCCAAACCAGGCAAATTCAAAATTAAAGCTTATTTATAGTGCGGGACTTGACGAAAACAATAAAAACATCATTAAAAACAAAACTTTTTCCAATATTAAGCCAACCATTTCAAATGAAGAATTATATGAGCTGGGAATTGCAATATCAGATTTGCAGTTGTATGCGCTGATTGATCTTGTAAGGTATGAAGAATATGAGTTGATTAATGAAATCTAATGAGTATAAAGCCATAAAATGGTTATAAAGGGGTGATAATATGGCTAAAAAATTAGTAATGGTTTTTAAGACAGCTAAAGGAACAACTTCTACACTGACTGTAGACGAACCTAAAGAAGGTCTGACAGAATCCGAAATCAAGGCAGTAATGGACACAATTGTTTCTAAAAATATATTCAGCACTAACAGCGGTGATTTAATTGAGGTAAAATCAGCGGAAATAACTACGACAACCACCAAAGAATTTTTAATGTAAAATTTGAAGCACTATGATATAATAATAAGCATGGGGAGAGTTTAAACTCTCTCCATGCTTAATATATTTCTGGAGGGTTCCATGATAAATAAAAGTGAAATAATAAATAACAATCCGGTATTAAAGGATGCATCAGAATTAAAAGAATTATTGTGGCTTAACCCCAGGTTAAGTACATATGCTACTGCTGAAGGAAAAACCAATGTGGATACATTTGCAATAGATGATGCACAAAATCGTCTTTCTAAATTTGCACCGCTGATAGAAATACTTTTCCCTGAAACAAAAATATCCCATGGCATTATAGAATCTCCGTTAAAACAGATAAATAATATGAAAAAAGCTCTTATTCAGGAATACCATACGGAAATTTCAGGGAAACTGCTTCTTAAAATGGACAGCCACCTGGCAATTGCAGGAAGCGTGAAAGCAAGAGGAGGCATATATGAAGTGCTGAAATATGCGGAGCAGCTTGCATTGAAAAATAATATGATTAGAGAAGATGATGACTATTCAATTATGGCACAACAAAAATACAGAGATTTCTTTAATCAGTACAAGATACAGGTAGGTTCAACGGGAAATCTTGGCTTGAGCATCGGAATTACATCTGCAGCATTAGGCTTCAACGTTATAGTTCATATGTCTTCGGATGCAAAGCAGTGGAAAAAGGATTTGCTCAGGTCAAAGGGAGCACAGGTGGTTGAATATGACAGTGACTTTTCAAAGGCTGTGGAAGAAGGCCGCAAGCTTTCAGACCATGACCCCATGAGCTACTTTGTAGATGACGAAAATTCCATGAATTTATTTTTAGGATATGCCGTAGCCGCAAGAAGACTTAAAAAGCAGCTTGATGAAATGAATATTCAAATAGATGAAAAACATCCTATGATTGTATACTTGCCCTGTGGCGTTGGTGGAGCTCCGGGAGGAATTACATATGGGTTAAAATCTGTATATGGAGATAATGTACATTGTTTTTTTGTGGAACCTACACATTCTCCGTCAATGCTAATTGGAATGGTCACAGGTCTTCACAATGACATATGTGTTCAGGATCTGGGAATTGACGGGAAAACTCACGCTGATGGTCTGGCGGTTGGAAGGCCTTCAAAGTTAGTGGGGAAAATTATGGAAGATTTGCTTGGGGGAATTTTCACTGTGGATGACTATAAATTATATGACAATATGAGGCTGCTTCATGATTCGGAAAACATAAGTATTGAACCCTCAGCCTGTGCTGCATTTGAAGGCGTTGTAAAAATGGAGGTTTATCAGGATGGAAAGGAATATATTAAAAAACATGGATTAGAATCAAAGATGAAGGATGCTGTTCATATTGCGTGGGCAACAGGGGGAAGCCTGGTTCCGGAGGAAATAAACAGGCAATTTTTAGAGACACACCTGCAACGTTAATATTAACTGTCATCCTGGGATGTATCCGATGAATCCTCTTGCACAACGTACTTATGAGATTATTTACCCTCGTTTCAGAATGACAACGGGCTTACACCCTCATATTAAAATAAGAAAATTTATAATAAATTTGTTGATTATGGAAAGTTTATTTGATAACATGAATTAAATAATTACCGGGACAGAACAAGGAGGAAGATGAAGTATGAAAGCTAATACAAACCCCGTAAAAGGAATGAGGGATATAATACCTCAGGAAAAAGAAGTCAGGGACTACGTGGAAAGTGTCATAGTAAGAATATACAAGCAAAGCGGCTTTGAGCTCATAGAAACACCTGTTGTGGAAAACATAGAAAATTTAGTAGGCAGCAAGGGCGGAGAAAATTTAAAACTCATTTTTAAAATATTAAAAAGAGGAGAAAAACTGGATTTTTCAAAAAAGGATATAAGGGAGGAGGATTTAGCAGACTTAGGGTTGCGATATGACTTGACAGTTCCCTTAAGCCGTTTTTACTGCAATAACAAAGCAAATCTGCCGCCTGTATTTAAAGCGTTGCAGGTTGGCAACGTATTTAGGGCTGAAAGAGCACAAAAGGGAAGATATAGAAGCTTTAAGCAGTGTGACATTGATATAATCGGAGACAGCACAAATGGAGCAGAATTAGAATTGATAGCTACCACGGCAAAGGCACTGAATGCACTTGGAGTTAAAGACTTTTCGGTAAGATTCAATGACAGAAGAGTGTTAAAATCGGTTATTATATCCTGTGGATTCACAGAGGAGGAATTTGAGGGTGTATGCATTGTAGTCGATAAGCTTGATAAGGTTGGATTGGAAGGTGTTGAGAAGGAACTGAGAGAAAAGGCCTATGGTGGAGATTCAATCTCGAATTTAATGAAAGCATTGGGAAACATCAATGAAAGAGGAATTGAATGTCTCATGGAGTATGGGGTTCAGGAATGCGTTGTTGATGAAGTAAGGAGTATACTGGAAAGTTCCATAGAATACGCCAACGGAAAATATGATATCGAATTTGATTTTACCCTGATAAGAGGAATGGGATACTATACAGGCTCAATTTTTGAAATTTCATATAAAGATCTTGGATATTCTATAGCCGGCGGGGGAAGATATGATGAGATGGTAGGAAATTTTATAGGAGAGAAAATTCCTGCCATAGGATTTTCAATAGGTTTCGAAAGGCTGGTAAATCAGCTCATGGACGAAAAGTTCAAGGTGCCGAACCTTGAAAAAGTGGTGTTGCTTTATGAAATGTCTGATAAGTATATTGATGTAATGAAAAAAGCAGATGAATTCAGGGAGCAGGGCTATACTGTTTCAACATTTGAAAAGGCAAAGAAAACAGGCAGACAGTTAAATCAATTTGCAGAATATGGATTTAACAAGTTTGCTTTATATAACGGAGAAGAGACGGAATTAAAGAATTTAAATTCTGACTCAAAACAATAACGAGGAGAATGGATATGAATGTAAAAAAGATAGTTTTCATAATTGCTGTTTTGATTTGTACTCTTTCTGTTCAGCCGGCAATAGCCGAGGAAGTTCCCGGTGCAAATCAATGTACAGTGCTGTCCCCATATTCAGTAAACTATAACAAATATACAAACAATGCTTTTGGCTATGAAATGTTTATTTTAAGTAATTTAAAGCTAAACGAGGATATTGTCAGTGTTAAAAGCAGGTTTGAGTCTGAAAATCTAACAGTTGATGTACTATATGACAATTTCTATAATGACTTGAACAACAGAGCCACATATTTAGACTATGGAAACAGAGGGATATTAAGTAACATTGCATTTAAAATAACTGCTGAATACAACCATAATTTCAATGGGTTAGACGGACATGTTGTGCTTTACGAAAGAGATAAAATTAAGACCGATGGATCAGACCGAAACTATTATGCCATGATTACATTTTCCAGGACATATAAAGAATTAATAACTGTGTTCATTAAATCATCAGAACCTGTATACATTGATAAGATAATGCCGGGATTTAAGCTAATCAATAAAACAGGAGAAATGAAAGCAGATGCGGTATTCGAACCGGTATCCAAAAAATTTGACAAACAAACTCAATCGTTCTATGATAAATATTTTCTAAATAATGAAAAAATGCATTTCGGAATTTTTGAACCTACTTATCCCGACTACAGCACAAAACTTAATGAGTTGGAAAATATGTTTAACTATGATTTTCCTGTGGTGCTTATGTATAATTCATTTAAGAAACCATATAAAACAGAGTTGATGAACAATGCCAAGAGGGATGGGAAAATAGTGGAATATGGTTTATATACCACGGATATAGTGAACGGACAGGAAAAAGATATTACTCTGGAAATTATTAATGGTGAATATGACGAATATTTAGACAATCTTGCACAAAGTTTCAATGAATATGACTATCCCGTTCTTTTTAGGTTAAACAATGAAATGAACGGTGAATGGGTTTGGTATTCTGCTCACAGAGTTGGGAAAGATACGGATTTGTTTATAGAGTGCTGGAGATATATATATGATAAATTTAAGGAGAAGGGTGTAGACAATTTAATTTTTGTATGGAATCCAAATGAAAAATCATTTCCTAACTTTGCATACAACCATTATCTTAATTATTACCCGGGCAATGAATACGTAGATGTCGTGGGACTGACTTCATACAATACAGGAAACTACTATAATGGTGAAACCTGGAGAAGCTTTAACGAGGCATATGACCATTTTTATTATGACTATGTGAGACATTTCAAACATCCTATGATGATAACAGAATTTAGCTGTGCCTCTAAAGGTGGCAATAAGAGTCTATGGTTTGATGATATGTTCAGTAAAATATCCGGTTATGGAAGAATTAAGCTTGCTGTCTTGTGGAATGGGCAGGATTATGATATGACAAAGCCTGAAAAAACAGTTTCAAGAAATTACAGACTGGATTTAGAGCCTGAGGTAATAGAATCCATGAAAAAAGGTCTTCAAAATTTTAAATAAAAATGTAATTCCTGCGGGCGAATAGTCCGCAGTTTTTTTTATTGTTGTTTTTTTATAAATTTGATATAATAAGCTATTATAGAGGGAGGTTGTCATGAATATATTAGTATGTGATGATGATAGAGAAATTGTTGAAGCGATAGAAGTATATTTAAAAAACGAAGGATATAATATATTAAAATGTTATTCAGGTAGGCAGGCTATTGAAACCGTAGAAAGCGACGAAGTGCATTTAATAATCATGGATATAATGATGCCTGAAATGGATGGCATAAAAGCAACCACAAAAATCAGGGAAATAAAAAACATTCCTGTTATCATGCTGTCTGCAAAATCTGAAGAGACGGATATTATCCTTGGACTCAACATGGGAGCAGACGATTATATTACAAAACCATTCAACCCATTAGAGCTTATTGCCAGGGTGAAGTCTCAGCTGAGACGGTACACATCCTTAGGCGGAGCTGTTGATAGTGATAAAAGTAATTATTATAAAACCGGTAATCTTGTAATAGATGATGAAAGAAAAGAAGTTGCGGTTGATGGGGAAGTTGTAAAGCTTACTCCTGTAGAGTATAAAATACTATTGTTTCTGACTAAAAACAAGGGCAGGGTTTTTTCTATTGATGACATTTATGAGGCGGTGTGGAATGAGCCGTCATTTAATCCGGAAAATACTGTAGCGGTACATATCAGGAGGATAAGAGAAAAAATAGAGATAGATCCAAAAAATCCAAGGTACCTGAAGGTGGTGTGGGGTGTTGGCTACAAAGTGGAAGATATATAGCAGAAAAATTGTAACTAAGTTTACGGCCTTAATATTGCTTATAATTTTTGTAATGGTGGGAGTATCGTCAGCACTCAGCATTTATCTGAATGTATCAAATTATGAAAGCATTACAGTAAAACATTATATGGAAAGCAATACTATAAGCAATGAACTTCGCTATGCCGCAAATAAGCTTGAATATCTTCTAAAGGTTTACAAAAGCGAGGATTATATATTAAGTGGAGGAACAGTAAGAAATTTAGATATAGAAGATAACTGGCAGATTAATAATCTATATAATAATTATTTACCGGAAAAGGGTCTGGAAGATAACGATTATGCAAGAGAGCTTTTTTGGAGTGAAAAAAGCAAAGAAATCAAATCAATTAAGGACGCATTAATTAAGACAGACTTGAGCAATTTTGAGCAGATAATTAAAGACTTACATGAGCCCGGTGGGTTGATTTATTATGCCACAGACGGGATAAATGAGATAACAAATACAAACAATTCAAACAGTCATTATTATGAAATTCATAATGTATATGTAATGATAGATAAGAGGGGTATGGTTATACGTCCTGAAAATGGATTCAACGGTTTTTCCACTTCCTTGCAGGATACATTTGAAGATATGGAAGGCGGAAGGAAAAAAATAGTAATTTATGCTGCAATAACTGATGATGGTCTTTTGTCAAGGGTAGAAAAATGGAATTCGGACAGAACAATATTGATTAAAAACATAGCTATAATAATGCTTTGTTTAATTGCGGTCATCGCACTATTTATTTATCTTTCAACTGTGACGGGGAGAATAACCAATGATGATGAAGTACATATGTATGCTTTTGACAGACTGTTTCCTGATATCAGCTTACTTTTAATTATAGGTGCAGTTGCCCTGAGCATTAATGGATTTTCCGATGTTCTTGGAATTAGATATACCAGTGAAAATTTAATGAAACTTGCAATGCTGTCATTGGCTGCAGTTTTATCAGCATTTTTTATGGCATTGTTTTTATCCATAGTCAGACATATAAAAAACGGAACAATAATAAAGCATTCAATGATTTATTTTATTTTGTCAAGAACGGGAAAAGCACTTATTAAGATTTTGACCGGAGGACCGCTGATGCTGAAATCAATAGCAGCGATAATCTCAATAATAGGGATGGCATTTTATTGCTCGAAAATACCGATGCTGGAGATTCCCTTAGCGGCTTTTGCAGCATACTATGTCTACACTAAGGTTGGAAAATTTCAAACAATACAGGAGGGCCTTAAGATAGCTAAAACAGGTGATTATGATTATAAAATTGAATTGGAAGGCTCCGGTGAATTCACGCAGATGGCGGAAGATATAAATGCTATGACCAGCGGCATGAAAATAGCTGTCCAGAATGAGGTGAAAAGCGAAAGACTGAAAACCGAATTAATAACAAATGTATCACATGATATAAAAACTCCTCTTACTTCAATTATATCATATGTGGATTTGCTTAAAAGAGAAGGGCTTAACTCTTCTAATGCACCTAAGTATCTTGATGTGCTTGATAGGAAATCAAACAGGCTTAAGACATTGACAGAGGATTTGTTCGAGGCTGCAAAAGCAACAAGCGGAAGCATCGAACCTAAATTCCAAAAAGTAAATGTTAATGCTTTAATATCTCAGATTTTAGGAGAGCTTGATGAAAAAATTCAGGAAGCGAATTTAATTTTCAAAGTAACATCATCCGGTGACAGGATATATGCAAAAGCAGATGGAAGGCTTTTAAGCCGTGTAATGGAAAATCTGCTGTCAAATATTTTTAAATACGCACTAAAAGAATCCCGGGTGTATATAGAAATATCTCAAGTTGAAAAGGAAGTAATTATAAGTTTTAAAAATATTTCCTCCTATGAGCTGAATATGCCCGTAGAGGAGCTTATGGAAAGATTTAAAAGAGGCGACGAATCAAGAAGCTCCGAAGGAAACGGTCTGGGGCTTGCCATAGCTAAAAGCCTTATGGAAATACAGGGAGGGCTTTTAGTACTCAATATTGACGGCGATTTATTCAAAGCGGAAATAAAGCTGTCAAAATACGAATGAATTTCCGGTTCCACAGCTTCCATATATATTTTCAGATTTTTATGAATAATAAAATTAATCC
>DHUT01000002.1:22660-26751 GCA_002409285.1 Firmicutes bacterium UBA5227
TAATCATACGCTTTTTTCTTTTTTATTGTCACCTCTTTTAAATTAAAGTTACAAAATTTGCAATTGAATTATCATATAAATGATGATATTATATTAAAAGTGATTTTAGATATATTGAAAAAATATTAACTTTATATATATTATTGGTTTGTAAGGAGAGAAATGGAAAAGATATTAGTTAAAAAAAGCATGGGACTTAGAGGAAACATACGAGTGGATGGGTCCAAAAATTCAATTTTGCCAATATTGGCAGCCACTCTTTTATCTGAAGAAGAATGCTTAATTCATGATATACCGGATTTACAGGACGTACATATAATGTGCAAACTTCTTGAGGAGCTCGGGGCAAAAATTGAAAAACCGGAAGAAAATACACTGAAAATATCAGCTGCAAATATAAAGACATGTGAAGCGCCATATGAGTTAATAAGCAAAATGAGAGCTTCTTTTCTTGTGATGGGACCTCTTCTTGCAAGATGTCATAATGCAAAGGTATATATGCCTGGGGGTTGTGCAATCGGAACGAGACCTATTGATCTGCACTTAAAGGGGCTAAAATATCTTGGCGCTGAAATTAATTCTGAAAGCGGATACGTTCATGCGACTACTAAAATGCTTGTTGGAAATGATATATACATAGATTTTCCAAGTGTTGGAGCAACTGAAAATATAATTATGGCGGCAACTCTGGCAGAGGGAGAAACAATTTTGGAAAATGCTGCAGAAGAGCCTGAAATAGTAGATTTAGCTAATTTCATAAATAGTATGGGCGGAAACATAATCGGTGCAGGAACTAAGACCATACGTATCAGAGGAGTAAAAAAACTACATAAAACAGAACATACGGTAATACCTGACAGGATAGAGGCCGGAACATACATGGTTGCAGCAGCGGCAACCGGCGGAGACGTAATAGTTGAAAATGTGGTACCAAGTCATCTGCAGCCTGTTGTTGCAAAGCTTAGAGAAGCAGGAGCAAGAGTTGAAGAGTTTGACGATAAAGTAAGAGTAGTATCTGACGGGGAAATAAAGCCTGTTGATATTAAAACTTTACCTTATCCCGGTTTTCCGACAGACATGCAGGCTCAATTTATGGCTATGCTATCGGTGGCTGATGGTACAAGCATTATCCATGAAACTATTTTTGACAACAGATTCATGCATGCAAATGAACTTTTTAGGATGGGAGTTAACGTAAAAATAGAGGGCAGCAGCGCTGTCTTAAAAGGCGGCAGTAAATTGAGCGGGGCAAAAGTGAAGGCATCTGATCTCAGAGCAGGTGCTGCATTGATAATTGCAGGTATGCTTGCCGACGGAGAGACTGAAATAACTGAAATTCATCACATTAAAAGAGGATATGCAAATATAATAGAAAAGCTTCAAAATATAGGAGCTGATATAAGGTTTGAAAAATAGGAGGCAGAAATGTATTCGATGCCATTATTCAGACCTCCGAGTGAGGCACAAAGTCTTATAATCCAGGTTACGGAGGGCTGTTCACACAATAAATGCAGATTTTGCTACATGTATAAATGTAAGCAGTTCAGAATGAAAACCCGGGAAGAATTGCAAGAACACATAAGATGGCTTAAAACAAGCTATCAGAACCCGGAAAGAATATTCTTGGCTGACGGAAATGTTTTGTGCTTAAAAACAGAAAAGCTTATTGCACTGTTAAATTATATTAAAAGTGAATTTCCAACAGTTAAAAGAATAAGTTCATATTCAGGTCCTCTTGATATAATCAGGAAAACGGATGATGAATTGAAATTAATTCACAACTCAGGATTAGAGCTTTTGTACATGGGTGTGGAAAGTGGTTCTGACAATGTTTTGGCGTTTATGGAAAAAGGAGTCAATCAGCAGCAGATGATTGAAGCAGGTCAAAAAGCTGTGAAAGCAGGCTTTAAGTTTTCCTGTATGATTATTTCAGGTCTTGGGGGAGTTGAATATATGGAGGAACATGCGGTTGAATCCGCTAAAGTTATATCCTCCATAAATCCCCATTATTTTTCATTGTTAAGACTGGTAGTCGAAGAAGAATCCGAGCTGGCCGATGACATACGCCGGGGAAAGTTTCATCTTCTTACACCGTTGCAGATTTTAGATGAAAATATAATGATGCTTGAAAATATGGAGTTAAATGATTGCATATTCAGAGCAAACCATGTTTCGAATTATGTAAACCAAGCAGGAGTGCTTAACAAAGACAGGGATGCATTAGTTCAAAGGTTGAAAAAATTCAGGAACAGCAATAATTTTATTCCTATGGGAAATGATACACTATAAAGGGGCTGTAAAAATATGAAACTTCGAGTTGATAAGATGCTTTCTAACATTGGTCTTGGCTCCAGAAAAGAGATAAAAAAAGATGCAAGGCAAGGCTTCATAAAAATAAACGATATTGTTGAGAAAGACGGTTCGAAGATTGTTGATACGGAAAAAGATGAGGTAAAATATAAAGGAGAAACAGTCAAATATTGCAGATATATATATTTGATGATGAACAAACCAGGCGGAGTAGTTTCTGCAACAGAAGACAACTATGACAGTACAGTTATTGACTTATTGAAGGAAGAAGACAAACATTACAATCCATTTCCGGTAGGAAGACTTGATAAAGACACCGAAGGATTTCTTTTGATCACCAATGACGGAGAGTTTGCCCATAATTTACTTTCTCCAAAAAAACATGTGGATAAAACCTACTATGCAGAAGTAGAGGGAGAAGTGACAGAGAACGATGTTAAAGTATTTGCCGAAGGTATTGTACTGACAGGTGAAAAGTATAAAACCCTTCCGGCAAGATTAGAAATTATTAAATCAGGATACCCTTCAATATGCTATGTTACTATTATGGAAGGCAAGTTCCATCAAGTTAAAAGAATGTTTAATGCCGTGAACAATGAAGTGATATATCTTAAAAGGACTTCCATGGGTTCGGTAAAACTTGATGAACGGTTGAATGCCGGAGAATACAGACATTTAACAGAGGAAGAGCTGAAGCTGTTAATTAAGCGATAAACTGTGTAAATAAATAAACGAGGAGATGAAGCTTGAAATTATGAAAATTGGTATGCCGGCACTGGTTGAATACAGTACGTTAAATGAATTAGTTGAGTTATGCTTAAGGTTAAAGTTAGATTTTATAGAGCTTAATATGAATTTGCCGTACAATTTCATAGAGAATGTAAAACCGGGTGAACTTCTTAAAATTAAAAGGGATACTAACATTGAATTTACAATGCATATGCCTGATGAAGCTGATTTGGGAGCGTTTTATGGAAGCGTAAGAAAGGGATATGTTGAACTGTTTTCAGATACTATCGACTGGGCTGAGGAAGCAGGCATAAATCTTCTGAACATGCATATAATTGAAGGACCTAAGATGACATTGCCTGACAGAAAGGTATATGTTTATGAACAGTATTCCCAAGAGTTTGAAAATAATTTTGTAAATTCAATTTCGATACTCTCAAAAAAGGCATTAAAAAAAGACATAAGGCTTGCAATAGAAAATAGCAGCAACTTTCACCATCCGTACATTCAAAAAATTCTGAATAAATCTATTTTGCATCCCAATGTAGGACTTACCTGGGACACTGGGCATGATGCTGTAAGCAGATTCACAGACAGACAATATTTACAGCTGCACGAAAATGAAATTATCCACATGCACCTTCATGATGCTATAGGGACAAGAGATCACCAGGTTCTGTTTGAAGGCAACTTAGATATAGCAGGGCTGCTTGCATTTGCAAAGCAGAAAAAAATCAGGGTTTTAGTTGAGGTTAAAACTTCAGAGGCACTTGAAAAATCTATAAAGTCGTTGCGGAAAATAAATTAATAATATTTAACTTGCTTTAATATATTGCGGGTTGCTATAATTAATAAAAATAAAGAAATGAGGTTGAAGTATGGGCTTAACAAATGAAGATTTACAAGCAATATCTGACCTGATTGATTTAAAGCTAAATGATCAAGATAATAAAATACAAAAAAGATTTGACGAACAGGGAAAAAAGTTAAACAAAAGATTCGACGAACAGGATGAAAAATTCAACAAAAGATTCGACGAACAGGATAAGAAA
>DHUT01000002.1:26982-37559 GCA_002409285.1 Firmicutes bacterium UBA5227
GAGATTCGACGAACAGGATAAGAAGTTTTCAGCAATAGACAAGAGATTCGACGAACAGGATAAGAAATTTGTAGCAATAGACAAGAGATTTGACGAACAGGATAAGAAATTTGTAGCAATAGACAAGAGATTTGACGAACAAGATAAGAAATTTGTAGCAATAGACAAAAGATTCGACGAACAGGATGAGAAATTTGTAGCAATAGACAAAAGATTCGACAAACAGGATGAGAAATTTGTAGCAATAGACAAGAGATTTGACGAACAGGACAAGAAGTTTTTAGCAATAGACAAAAGATTCGACAAACAGGATGAGAAATTTGTAGCAATAGACAAGAGATTTGACGAACAGGACAAGAAGTTTGTAGCAATAGACAAGAGATTCGACGAACAGGATGAGAAGCTTGATAAAAAGCTAAACGACTTGAAGGTAGAGTTTAAAGAAATGCTTATTGACAATAATATCCTGATAGCTGAACATGTTCAAAGGGTTGTCCATGAATCCGAAGAAAGACTTTCAAAAGATATTCAGGAAATAAAGAGAGTTACGTCAGACAATTGCTATGAAATTGCTTATTTAAAGACCAAAATATCATAGTACAATTCATGAAATAGAATATAGGAAAGGGACCCTTGTGGGTCCTTTTTGGATTTCAACTCAATCTAATAATCAAAAGGGATGCTCCACAACCGTTACTTATAAGGGTTGCTGCTCCCAGTATTAGGGGAGCGAACATCTGAAGAGATATGGTTGCTCCGGAAGCCAAATCTATTTCAATTTCATTTGAATAGTTTGACAGAGATATTAAGGGCTTAATTATAGATGCAGAATTAGCAGCTCCGTTAATAATAAGCCGTGAACCTAAAAGCAGCGATGCGGTTGTATTGATGTGGTAAGAGATTCTGTAACGGCCAAAAGTGTTTATTGTGAATACCGTGTTTGCTGTATTGATTGAAATATCCGGAGACATTAATTGTGCATTGGGGAGAGGTATAGTTGTACCTGCTATAAGCACCGAGATTAACTGTCCTGTTGAATTTACCGCATAAGCAGCAGTTGCAGTTGGATTAGGACCTGTAGCTCCAGTTGGCCCTGTAGGACCGGTTGGTCCTAATTCACCGACGGAGCCGGCAACACCTGTTGGACCGTCAGAACCTGTAGCACCTGCAGGACCTTCAGCACCTGTGGGACCTACAGGACCCTGCCCACCTACGGTTCCGGCAGAGCCGACAGTTCCTGTAACGCCGGTGGCACCTGTAGCTCCTGCCGGACCGATTTGACCCATATGCCCTGTAGCTCCGGGAGCACCTGTAGCACCGTCTGCACCTGTGGCTCCCTGTGCACCAATGCTTCCGGTAGAACCGGCAGCTCCAGTTGTTCCCGTGGCACCTGTAGCTCCGGTTGGGCCTGTTGAACCCATGGCACCTTCAGCAGGCCCTGTTGCTCCTGTTACCCCTGTAGCCCCGGTTATCCCGGGTATAACCGGGGTGCTAAGTGCTGAAAACATTTTTGAATTCAAAAGCAGATGATTTTGAACAGCACTGTCAAGGACATCGTGTACGCTTTCATTAGCATTTATAACCTCTTCAATCGTAGGACTTCCTCCTGTCAAACCGGGGAGAGTTCCCAATATAAACTGAAGCTTTTCACCCTCAGCATTTAGTATATGGCTTAGACCCAGTTCCTCCATGGCAATGGAGGACAAAATCATATTTATTGCATCTCCTCTTTCTATGGGAGGATCGATATTTGGAAAATTAGGCAGCGACATAGTATTCCTCCTAACTTAAACGCATAATCATTAAGGAAGCACCCGTTGAATTGCTCAACAAGGTTGCTAATCCGGCTAATCCAAACAATTGAAGTGAAATTGTATCATTTTGTGAAATGTCAATAAGAATTTCATTTGAAAAAGAAGAAAGTCCCACAATAGCACTTACGGTAGATTGAATAATACTCGTACCGTTCAACAGAATTCTTGTTCCCATTATTAAGGCTGCAGTAACATTCACCTGGTAAGAAATGCGGTAACGTCCTGCAGTTGCTATTGTGAACACTTCATTTGCGCCATCAACTGTAATTTCTGCCGGAAGAAGTTGGTTATCTGGCAAGGGTACAGGTACTCCGCCAACCATTACATTGATTGCTGTTCCTGAAGTATTGACAGCAAAAGCAGTAGTTGCAGTAACATTTATACCGGTCGGTCCGATGGGACCGGTAGCTCCTGCAGAACCTGTAGCCCCTGTGATTCCGGGCGGTCCTGCTTCACCGGCAGCCCCTGCCGGTCCGGTTGGTCCAACAGATCCGGTTGGCCCGACAGGTCCTGTAGACCCTGTAGCTCCGTTAGCTCCTGTAGCCCCTGTAGCCCCTGTAGCACCTGTGGCTCCTGCCGGTCCTGTATCTCCCGTGGCTCCGACGGCCCCTGTAGCACCTGTAGCACCTGTAGCACCTGTGGATCCTATTGCTCCCGTGGCACCTGTAGGACCTCCTGACGGTCCGGTAGCCCCGGTTGGTCCTGTGGATCCGGTAGCACCTTGCATTTCTGAAGAGGAAAGTGCATTTTGCATTTTAGTTTTAAAAAACAGCTGGTTTTGTGCAACACTGTCCAGCATTGAGCGAATACTTTCATTTGCGGACAGTACATCATCTACGGTTGCCGGCGGTCCGCTTAATCCGGGTATAGTGCCTAAAATATATTGAAGCTTTTCGCCTTCTGTATTAAGAATATGACTTAAACCCAGCTCCTCCATCGCAATGGATGCCAATATCTGATTTATGGCATCATCACGGGTTATTGGCGGGTCAATTATTGGAAAATTAGGTTGTGACATGGTCATTCCTCCATAAACATTCTGTTGTATACTATTCATTGATAGACAAAGTGCGACAAAATATTGGCTAATTCTACTAATTCAGGCAATTGGTAACAAGTGCCCTCTTTTTTCATATCCTAATATACAAAGAAATATTTTTCAGAGGTGATTAAATGAAGACGATCAGTCTATGCATGATTGTAAAAAATGAAGAAAACACACTAAAAAGATGTCTCAAAAGTGTGCGGGATATTGCAGATGAAATAATAATCGTTGATACAGGCTCTATGGACAGCACCAGGCAGGTGGCAACGGAGTTTACAAATAAAATATATGATTTTCCATGGGTTGATGATTTTTCTAAGGCCAGAAACTATTCTTTTTCAAAGGCTACGAAAGATTATATACTTTGGCTGGATGCAGATGATATCATATTGTCCGAAGACAGAGTAAAGTTTATAGATTTGAAAGAATCAATTTCTTCAAATGTGGATGCAGTTATGATGAAGTATAATACAGGTTTTGATTCTCAGGGCAAGGTGATTTTTTCCTATTATAGAGAACGGCTGTCAAAGAGAAGCAATAACTTCAAATGGCGTGAACCGGTGCATGAATATCTTGAAATTGGCGGAAATATTATAAATTCTGATATATGTATAACCCATGCAAAACAATCTGCTGTCCACAGCAACAGGAATATTCAAATTTACGAAAGTATTTTGTCAAGCGGTACAAAGCTTTCCCTTAGAGGGACATATTATTATGCAAGAGAATTAAAAGATAATGGAAGATACAAAGATGCTGCAGAGCAGTTTAACTTTTTTTTAAAATCCGGATCAGGCTGGGTAGAGGACAACATTGCTGCATGCGGAGAATTGGCAAAATGCTATCTTTTGCTGGGAGAAGATGAAAAGGCTTTATCGGCAATGCTCCAAAGCTTTACTTACGATTTACCCAGGGCTGAACTATGCTGTCAGATAGGATATTATTTTAAAAGCAAAAACAAATTTAAGCACGCAGCTTTTTGGTTTGAATTGGCTCTGAAATTAGAAAAACCACAGGATTCATGGGGATTTATACAGCATGATTACTGGGACTACATTCCATATATGGAGTGTGTGGTGTGCTATGATAAGCTAAAAGATTATGACAAGGCAGAATGGTACAATGAGAGAGCTTCCGAAGTAAAACCCGATTCCCAATCTGTATTATATAACAAAATGTACTTTGAAAAGCGGAAGATAAAAGATGAAGAAAATTTCCCCAAGGAGGAACAAAACCATGTCACAGCCGAAGTTTCCAAACCCTCCTGATTTAACCCGGGATGATGCATTAAACATGCTTTTAACTTCCATTGCAATGGAGGAACTTGGGTTAAGTCATATTATCAATGCCGAAGGTGAAAAACTTCAATATATTCTTGGAACATTAAAATGTACTGACGGCACGGAACCATCTGTAGAGCAGCTGCTCCAAGTAAACAACAGCATTACATGTCTCCTGGACAGTGTAATGCAGAACCAGATTTTTTTGAAAGCAAAAATGGAAAAGGTGCTTAATTCCATAGAGTATCCCAATATGGGACCTACAGGAGCCACAGGTCCAACAGGTCCCAAGGGACCTCCCGGGGGAGCAACCGGAGCCACAGGACCACCCGGTCCGCCCGGGAACTCTCTGATTAATTGTTCGGCAATATTTTCAGCAGATTCCCAACGCTTACGAATTCAGGAACCTGTATGTTGGCAATGTGAACATACCACAGGAAAATGTATACAGTTAAATCCTTATGATAATTCAAAAATACTATTGTCGGCTAAAAAAAACTTTCAAATATTTTTTAGTGCTAATATATGCTGTTCTACCAGATTTGATGAGTGTAAAAGTAATTTATCAATAGGAATAAAGCTGAGCTGTTGTAATTGTTTTAGGGAAGTGTTCACTTATCATATGCCCGATGCCTTGAGTGGGAAAATACCTGTTACAGCATCTTTCGGGGGAATTATTGTTTCTACCTGCGAGTGCTCTGAACCTGCAGAACTGACTGTCATATTAAAATCTCCTGATTCAGTTGTAATGAAGGAAGTTTTTTTTAGCATTATAGAAATGTTATGAAAACTTTAGGCGTACTTCAAATTTTAAAAAGGTAACATTTTCTTACCCAATATGTTGCCTTTTTGTTTATAAAATCTTAGCTAACATATTGTCATACTCAGCAACAGCAAATTTTCTACCTTCAGGATGGCATATTTGGAAGGGTATGAACGGTAACCTTATGCAGTATGAAGCTGTCAATTGTTCAAAGAGGTGGTCAGGTCATATTGACAGATGCGAAATAAAAAGCTTATAATGCTATAAGAAAAAGTTTGTTAATTAACAGGCTGCAGTATACTTAGTATTGCAGGAGGAGGCTAATATGAGAACTTATCGCATTGGTAAATTAGTGAAGGAGACAGGAGTTACACAAGATACATTAAAGTATTATGAAAAACAGGGAATTTTAACTTCTGACAAGAAAGATTCTGGATATAGATATTACAGTGTACCGGAATGCGGAACTGTCATGCAGATAAGATATCTGAGGCAGTTAGGCTTTACCGTTAAAGAAGTATCAGATATGATGAAAAATTCAAGTTCATATGAAATAGTCAATATGGTTGAGCAAAAAATTCAAGATACTGATGAAAGCATTCAAAAGCTTAAACATACAAGGGATGCACTAAGAAATTACCAAAAGCAATGCAATTCAATTCACAAAAATCCAAATCAATGGCTGATTGAGGATTGTCCGGATTACTATTTTTTGAAGCATACTACGGCAGTGAATTTTTTAGGAGAAAAAAACATGAGCAATTATATTAAAAACTGGACAGATGAGTTTATTGATATCAATATGTCTTTGTATATTCCCTTCAAAAATATACGTTCGGAAAATGAGGATGATTGTTTTTGGGGATTTTCGGTGGGGGAATCGGTACAAACGAAAGATATAATTACGGATAAATTCATACAGAAAATTCATATGGGGAAGTGCCTGATATATATTTATTCCCAGGAATCTAAAGAATTCAGTTCCCCTAAGATTTTAGAAAAACCCTTAAATCTTGTTGCTGCCCTTGGCTATTCAGTTGCCGGAGATGCTCTTTGCCACTTTGTCTCTCAAACAATTGAAGAAAGGGATGGCGTAAAAGCGGAGCTTGATAATTTTATTATTATGATTCCAATTTGTTAAATTAATCTTGACTTATGTCTTACACACACCTTTATACTGTTGATTGGTAATAATATATCAATTAGGAGGAAGACATGAAGAGATTTATAAGCCTGTTGTTGGTTGCTTGTATGCTGGTGTTTCAGACATCATGTTCGGACAATGGAAAACAGGAGCAAGAACCGACAGAGGGGCAGGAACAACAACCCGCTGAAAATACTGCCGTAAGCTACAAGGCGGGCACATATACTGCTTCGGTACCCGGACGTGGAGGAGACGTGACTGTAGAAGTTGTGTTTACCGAATCTGAAATTAAAGAAATAACCGTTAAGGAGCATAATGAGACTGAGGGAATAAGCGACAAACCTATTTCAGAAATTCCAAAGGAAGTTATAAGTAGACAGTCTCTTGCTGTTGATACGGTTTCAGGTGCTACACAAACTTCTGCGGCACTTCTGGCAGCAATAGAAGATTGTGTAAAACAGGCGGGAGCGGATCCGCAGCTTTTGAAAGAAAAGAAAGAAGAAAGCAATAATGCAGAAGCTGAAAATGAAACTGTCGACACGGATGTTGTGGTTGTAGGAGCAGGTGCATCCGGTACAAGTGCAGCATTAACTGCGTTACAAAAAGGAGCTAAGGTAATTCTCCTGGAAAAAACCGCATTCCCCGCAGGTGCAGGAACAGCAGCAGGTTCAATGTTTTCTGTAAACAGCCGTCTTCAAAAGGAAAACGGTGAGGTAGTTGACCCTGAATGGCTTTTTGACCAATATATGACAACAAGTAACTACCATGCTAACGGAGCACTGGTAAAAAACATTATTAATCATTCCGGTGAAACAGTTGATTGGCTTATTGACAGCGGTGTTAAACTGACGAACCTTCCTGCCGGTATGCAGTCTGGATCTGAAAAGATGATAGAAGAGAATCCAGCAACAGCAAATGCGTATGTTGAAGGAGGAATCCCGGCTATAACAGGGCTGCACAAATTATTTAAGGAAAGCGGCGGAGACCTGAGATATGAAACACCTGTTTTTGAAATAATTATGAATGACGGCAAAGCTTCAGGCATTAAAGCAACTAAACCTGATGGCGGAGTGCTTACTGTAAACGCTGAATCGGTAATAATTGCAACAGGAGGTTTTGCAAATAATCCGGAAATGGTAAAAGAATACTTCCCGGACAACGATTTAGGAACTTATGATGTTGTTGGAGGAGCTGAAGGCGATGGACTTAAAATGGCGTGGGAAGCGGGAGCCGGAAAAACAAGCGTAATTCCTCAAAATTATGGTGTAATGCCTATAACGGATTTCGGATATGGTGACCCTATTATGATGCCCTTACTTTCACCAATTTTGTTTGTAAATAATCAGGGCGTGCGTTTTAATAACGAAATAGTATTTAATGAAGCTACAAGCGCCGTTAATGCTATGCGTTCAGTTCCTAATGAAGATTTGTATTCAATCTTTGATTCGCAGCTTCTTGACATAGTTAAAGATAAAGGATTAGTCGGACTTATGGATCTGGACAGTACATTTGTGGGCAAGCCGAGAACTTATGTGGAAGTGGGCTGGGAGACAAATAGTGAAGAAAGATATAAGGAATCAATTACCCCGGTTGACTTAACAGATCGTTTAAATGAACTTGTTGATAAAGGATTTATAATTAAAGCGGATACAATTGAGGAGTTAGCAGAAAAATTAGAAATGCCTAAGTTATCGGCAAATGTGGATAGATATAATGAGCTTTGTGCTCTGGGAAAAGATGAGGACTTCTATAAGGATTCAAAATATATGAGAGCAGTAAACAAAGGACCGTTTTATGCTGCTAAATATGAGTATGTTAACTTTATAGGTACCTTGGGAGGAGTCCTTATAGATGAAACTGCACAGGCTTGTCGACAGGATGGCACACCAATAGATAACTTGTGGGTTGTAGGACTTGATGCAGGGGGAATGTATGGTGATTCATACGTATATTTTGAAGGAGGCACCCTTGGATTTGCATATATTTCCGGACGAATTGCCGGAACTAATGCTGCTGATAATTTAAAAAAATAACATTTAAAAAACTTTGATTCCAATATTATGTAATATTGGAGACGGTTTTTAGCCTCGACAGCGGGGACAGTTTTACTGTCAGAAAGCTTTATGACAGTAAAAACTGTCCCCGTTGTCTTTTAATAGTATATCATAATTTGTTTTTTTCGAAACTTTGTAAATTTTGATTGACATTTTATTTCAATTATTATAACATATTATTGAAATAAAATGTCATATTTTTTAGGAGTGATAGGAGTGATAAAGTGTTAAATTGTTTAAACGATGTTCTGAATAAAAAAAAGAGGCTTGCAATTGGCTTGATGTCAGGTACATCATTGGATGGTATAGATGCCTGCCTGCTTGAAATTGAAGGAAATTATGTAGATTCAAGAATTAAAGTTATTGATTTTTTAACACTTGATTATACAGGGGAAGAAAAAGAAAGAATTTTAAAGCTTTGTAATATTAAAACTTCAACTGTAGACGAAATATGTTACATGAATACATACTTGGGCAATAAGATGGGACAAGCTGCAGCAGCAGTTTGCCAAAAAGCTAATATTAGTATAAGCAATGTTGATTTTATCAGCTCTCATGGTCAAACCATTCATCATATGCCTGACCAAAACAGCACTCTTCAGATAGGAGAGCTTTCAAATATCGCAGCTGTGACAGGATGTATAACAGTAGGTGATTTCAGACCATCGGACATGGCATATGGGGGACAGGGAGCGCCGCTGGTGCCGTATACAGATTATATATTATTTTCAAGCAAAGAAAAGAACAGAGTTTTATTAAATTTAGGAGGAATTGCAAATGTAACTGTTTTAAAGGCTGCAGGAAAAGAAGAGGATGTTGTTGCTTTTGACACAGGACCGGCCAATGTCCTAATAGATGAAATTGTAAAAATTATTACTGGTGGAGAAATGTCTTTCGATGATGGAGGGAAATTAGCGCTACAAGGTACAATAGATGATCAGTGGCTTTATGAAATTCTTATAAATGATAAATACTTGTTAAAAAAACCTCCTAAAAGTACGGGAAGAGAATATTATACTAATGAATATGCATATTGTATGTATGAATGGGGACGTAAAAGGGGATTAGGAAATTTTGATATTCTTGCTACCATAACGGCTTACACGGCAAAATCCATACAACATCAGCTGAATAAATTTGTTTTGGAAAAGTGTAAAATAGATGAACTATATGTAAGTGGGGGAGGAGCCCACAATCAGATGATAATGAAATTGTTGTCTGATTACATAGATGCGGAGGTTAAGAATATTAATGAACTGTACTTCTCCGGGGATGCAAAGGAGGCTGTTGCATTTGCAATACTTGGGAATGAGTTTCTTTCCGGAAGAACGAACAATATTCCAAATGCCACAGGCTCTGACAGGAAGGTAATCATGGGAAAGCTGGTTCTTCCCACAAACAATTAATAGTGAAGGGGATAAAGGATAGAATGGAAGAACAAATTGATTTAATAGTTAATAAGTATATTGATGAAGAATTCTTTCCGTCGGCTGTTTGTCAGATCTTCGATGGAGGGAAGACGATTTACAACAAGGCATTTGGTGGCGTAACTACAGATACCGTATTTGATGTGGCTTCCCTAAGCAAAATAATAACATCAACGGAAATATTAATGCTCATAAGCGAGGGAAAGATAGACCTATATGAAAAAATAAAAAAATATATTCCGATAATTAACGAATATAAAGTTCTGAATGAAAGATTGGGAGATGTAACAATAGAGCAGCTTTTGACTCATAATTCCGGAATCATCGACTGGTACCCACTATATGTGCAGGAAGGCACAGTTTTTGATGCAATGGACAAGATCATAGGGCAGTATGAAAAGTTTGAAGGGACCCTGTACAGCGATTTGAATTTTATGCTTTTAGGAGAAATTATTAAAAGTACAACCGGCTTAACTCTTGAAGAAAGTTTAGAGAAATACATAAAAAAGCCGTTAAATATAAAAAACATGTATTACTGTCCCGAAAATAAAAAAAATATCGCACCTACCTCTTACGGAAATATTATTGAGGAACAGATGTGCAGTGAAAGAAATTTGTATTTTGATAATTGGCGAAGACATGACAGGGCGTTAATCGGCGAGGTAAACGATGGAAATTCCTTTTATTTCTTTAATGGTGTTGCTGGGCATGCGGGCATCTTTGCCGATGTGCAGGCGTATGCTGATTTGTGTCGCTATTACATGACATCTGATGATGAATTGATTAAATGTTCAATGTTGGAACAGAGGAAGGAGAGAGGGCTTGGATGGCAGATTTCAGAATCCTATCCTTTCGGGTGTGGACATTCGGGTTTTACGGGTACTTCACTTTGGATATGTGGTGAAAAAAGTATTGGGGCAGTTATATTTACAAACAGGCTTTACACAAGGAAGGAACCTAAGAACTTAAATAATTTCAGAAAAGAAATACATAATTGTATTTTTAATAATATTTAAAAAGAGAGGAAGAAGTTTGAAACAAATATGTAGG
>DHUT01000069.1 GCA_002409285.1 Firmicutes bacterium UBA5227
TGTTCCGTCCACGGAAACATGTCCACAGGAACAGCCTTTTTTGCTTTGTATCCTCTTTTTGTGAGGTAGGATAGGTCTCTTTCCAGTGTTACTGGGTTACATGAAATATATACTACCTTTTTTGGGTTCATTGTAACCAAGGCGTCCATAAACTGCTCGGTACTGCCGGACCTTGGGGGGTCAAGGAATACAACATCAGCAGATTGCTTTTCCTTTGCCATTTGGTACATGAATTCTCCGGCATCCTTGTTGTGGAAATAAATATTGCCTGCTTTGTTTCGCTTGGCATTTATTATTGCATCCTTTACAGCATCACGGTTCAGCTCTGCTCCTATTACTTTTTTTACGTGATCGCTTGCTATTATTCCGATTGTTCCTATCCCACAATATGCATCTATAATCGTTTCATTGCCTTGCAGCTCTGCAAATTCTATAGCTTTGTTATAAAGAACCTCTGTCTGTACAGGATTTATCTGGTAAAATGACTTGGGGGAAATTCTGAAAACCTTGTTGCACAGGATGTCTTCTATGTATCCCTTTCCATGCAGAACCTGTTCTCTTTCTCCTAAAACCATACTGGTTTTTTTATTATTTACATTCATCACAATAGTTGTTATTTCGGGATGAATTTTTAAAAGCGCCTTGATAAAATTGTTTTTTGAAGGAAAAATATGAGACGCCAAGACTAATACGACCATTATCTCATTGCTCTGATGACCTGTTCTGATTAAAACATGACGGAGCAGACCGGTTCCGGTATCTTCATTGTATGTTCTTATTTTAAATGACTTGAGCATTCCACGGATTGTAGCTATTATTTTATCGGCACGCTGGTCTTCTATCAGGCATCTGTCGATGGGAACTACCCTGTGGCTTCCTGCTTCATAGACGCCTGATATTACATTTCCTTTTTTGTCCGTATCAAATACCGCATGTACCTTGTTGCGGTAGAAATATGGATTTTCCATTCCAATAATGTTTTCTACCACGCAAAATCTACTTAGCAGTGTGCTTACCTGTCTTTGCTTTTCTTTTAGTTGCCTTGCGTAGCTGTAACGCTGCAGCTGGCATCCTCCGCATTTATCTATTACCGGACAATCCATGTTTTCCGGTACGCTTTTATTTTCTGCCTGCATTGAGCTCCTTCTTATACATAAAGATTTTAAATGATTTTTTACTGTCAGCATGCAGTATCCAGTACTTCAAGTAACAATACAATCTTTTTCGTCTCTTAACTGTCCTACTTCCTTAAGTAAAGCATCTGGTGCAAAACTCACGATAATTATATCATAGATATTTTTTGCATACAATAATAATTCAGGAGTTATTTAAGCATCTGATTATTCTGGAAAAAATCTTTCCAGGGATCATCCTTTTCAATCCTCAAAAGTGCATCGGACATAGTGATACTGTCGGGCGCAACTGTGTCAAGTTCCTCCCAGAAAATAGGCATGGATACCCTGGCTCCTTTTCTTGCCCTCAGAGAATATGGGGCGACGCTTGTAGCTCCTCTGCCGTTTCTAATCCAGTCTATAAATATTTTGTCTTTGCGCTTTGCCTTTCGCACGTTGCTTGTATAGCGTTCGGGCCACTTCTGCTCCATAACCTGGGCAACACGCCGGGCAAAATCATAAAACACTTCCCAGCTCACAGCAGGTTTTAAGGGAACAACCACATGATATCCCTTACCTCCGCTAATTTTAAGATATGAAATCAGGGAAAGCTCGGCAAGAACACTTTTTATATCCAGAGCTCCCTGACGAACTCTGCTTATATCCATTCCTTCATCCGGGTCTAAATCAAATACCATAATATCGGGTCTTTCAAGCGCCTCGATACTGCTCCCCCAGCAATGAAATTCCAGTGCACCCATCTGCGCCTCGGATATGAGCCCGGACACATCTTCAATATAGAAAAAATTCTCCGTTTCTCCGCTGTCTGAAGAAACCGGTATTGTTATCACCCCTTTGCTTCCTGCACCCGGATGCTTTTTAAAGAAACATGTCTGGGATATTCCTTTGGGACACCTGACAGTAGTCAGTACTCTGTTTTTCAAATAGGGCAGCATACGTTCCGACACCTTTGAATAATATCGCACAACGTCCTCTTTTGTAATTTCAGGATCGCTGAACATTACCTTGTCAGGATTGGTAATTTTTATTCCTTCAACAATTATATTGTCAGATTTTACTTCCATCGTTTCTTTCACTCCGCTCTCTTTCTCAACTTTTTCTCTTTTTATGTCCTTGGGATTTTTATCTGTTCTGATTCCTTTATAGCTTGCCTGCCTCAACAAATTATCCTTGGTCCACTGAGCAAATTTGATTTCAGCAATCAGCTCAGGCTCAAGCCATGTAATCTGTTCATTGGGTCTTGTTTCAGGTGCAGCTTTAAATGGAGAATCCGTTCTATACAATCTCTCAAATTTTTCCCCAAGATCCTTCATATCGCTTTCACTTATTCCCGTCCCCGCACGGCCTGCATAGATTAAATCCCCACCTTCGTATACTCCCAGCAAAAGTGAGCTCACTCCGCTGATTTTTTTATTGGAAAGTGTATAGCCTCCAATAACAAATTCCTGTTTTTTGCCGCATTTAAGCTTGATCCAATCACCGTTTCTTGTTCCGTTGTATACAGAATTTGCTTTTTTTCCTACTATGCCCTCCATACCGGCTCCACAGGCTGCAGCAAGGCTTTCATTCCCATTTCCTTTCACATGGCGGCTGTAGTACAGATTTTTCGGAGCATCTCGCATAAGATTTTCAAGTATTTCTTTTCTTTCGATTAAGGATTTCTCCCGAAGGTCTGTACCGTTTAGGGCAAGGATATCAAAAACAATATAAATCAGACTTCCTATTTTGGGATTTTTCATATAGTTCTGAAGTGCCTGAAAATCTGTCTTGCCTGAAGCGTCTGTAACTGTCATTTCTCCGTCCAGAACCATCGCTCTCTCCCCTGCCCAATCAATAAGTGAAGTGACGATATCATGAAAACGCCTTGCATAATCATTTCCGTTTCTTGTCATCAGACGAATGCTGTTACCTTCAACAAAGGTTATTATTCTATAACCGTCGTACTTCATTTCATACAGCCACTCCTCTTCTACATCGGGAATCTTATTTGTCAGTTTTGCAAGCTGCACATCCACACTGCTAAAAGGGTTTTTAATAATCTTTGTGTCTTCTCCTTTTTCAATTTCAGCCATTGTTCGCCCGGTCCTGATGCTGGTTATGTATTGAGATATGTCATCTCCGGTTTTAACATGCTCGTCTTTTTCTTTCAGCAAAAGCCAATTATCCACATTTTCGCCCGATTTAGCTTTCCATCGTACTAATGCCCATTTTCCTTTAAGCCGTCTTCCTTTTAAAGCAAACTTAAGCTCTCCCTTTAAAAGCCCCTCTTCCACATTGACATAAGGTTCCCAGAAGCCTTCATCCCAGAGCATGACCACTCCGCCTCCATATTCACCTTTTGGGATTGTTCCCTCAAAATTTCTGTAATCCAACGGGTGATTCTCCACATGTACGGCAAGCCTTTTGTGATGAGTATCATAGGAAGGCCCCTTTGGTACAGCCCAACTCAGGAGAACTCCATTCCATTCCAGACGCAAATCGTAATGCTTGCTGCGAGCCATATGATACTGCACCACAAATCTCAGCTTTTCGTTATCATCTTCTGCCCTGCCCTCCGGTTCAAGTGTCCTTTCAAAATTCCTTTTCAGATTATATTCATTCAGACTTTCCGTCATAATCAGGCTGATTCCTTATCTTTTTTATCTTTTTGTGCCTTTTCAACGCTGGCTTTAAGTGCTTCCATCAGGTCGATCACTTTTCCGGTATTGACAGATTCGGCTGCAACAACCTCTTTACCGGAAATTTTTGTCTCAATTAACTCACGGAGTTTCACCTGATATTCATCTTTATATTTTGAAGGATCAAAGGGATTATCCATAGAGTTAATTAAAACTTTTGCCATATTCATTTCCTGCTCGGATACCTGGGGTTTAGTGTATTGTTTTTGAAATTCCTTAACCTCGTCGGCGTAAAACATGGTGGAAATCAATATGCCATCCTCTCTGGGAATGATAGCCATCAATGTATCCTTTGTCCCCATAACAGTCTTGCCAATGGCTATTTTCTGCTCCAACATCAGTGCTGATCTCAGCAGTTCAAAGGCTTTTTCCCCACCTGCCTCAGGAGCTGCCTGGTAGGTCTTATCATAGTATACCGGCGAAATCTGATTTAATTGTGCGAAGTGCAGAATTTGAATTGATTTTTCTTTTTCAGTCTTAATTTTTTCTATTTCTTCATCTGTAACAACCACATACTTATCCTTATCATACTCGAAGCCCTTTACAATGTCTCCCGAAGTAATTTCCTTGCCACAGTTAGCACAGGTTTTCTTGTACCTTATACGGCTGTTGTCTTCCTTATGAAGCTGATTAAAATGGATGTCATTGTCCTGAGTAGCAGTATACATGGCAATTGGAATCGCAACCATACCGAAAGTTATTACTGATTTACGTGATATCATAGAACCACCTCCAAAGATTATTGTTTCCAACCGGATTATAAGTATTCCGTATTTTAAACATTGTTCTTTAAAACAACTTGCATTCTAACACCATACCTCCACAGCATAATAAAGCTATCATTTTGGAATCTGCTATATATAAAATATCCATAAGCAAATCATTAAAAAAATAATGGCAGCCAGAAAACCGGTTGCCATTATCGAAATATTATTATTTATTCAACACCTTACTAAACTTCACCATCATAAAAAGCTCGTAGCAAATCAGCTCCATATAATCCAAACCAGTGCATACCCAGACAATACAGCTGAAAGCGTAAAGGGAACACTGTATTTCATAAATGTTTTAACAGGTACCTCATACCCTTCTGCTCTTAAAATTCCAATGCCGGTAATATTTGCCGACGCTCCTATTGGCGTTATGTTTCCGCCCAATGTAGCCCCTACAAGCAGCCCGAAGTATAATATATAAGGGTCAATACCCAGTAAAAGTGCAATTTCAGATACCACCGGAAGCATTGTGGCAATATAGGGTATATTGTCTATTACCGCAGAGAGAGCTACCGATACCCAGACTATAAGTGAATATATTACAAACAAATTGTCACCGCTTAGATTAACGAAAATTTTACCGATATCCTGAACCAATCCCGCCTCTGTTATACCGCCTATTACCAAAAATAATCCTGCCAGCAGCAGAATAGTTGTATAGTCAATCTCTTTAAAAGCATCAGAAACTACTTTAAAATCCTTGACTTTTATGAGCTTCCTCACCAATCCTATGAAAAACAACGCCATACAAATCAATCCGTTTGTAGTTGCCGGTTTGTTTTCTACAAATGATGCGGTAATTAACAGCACTATGATTCCAACGAGAAGTACAGTCGGGAAATAATCCGTTACGACAGTTTTTTCCAGTGAATGAATGGGTTGCTTTTCGTCTCTGAACAAATAAAGCAGAGCAATTGCCGATATTATTGCTCCAATTTCAACAATCCAGAACATTCCGGGTTTGCCGTGAAAAACAAAGAAGTCAAGGAAATTCATATCTGCATACCCGCCTAAAAGAATGGAAGTAGTATCCCCTACCAATGTAGCGGCTCCCTGAAGATTAGAGGAAATCGCTATGCATATTACACTGGGAACAGGTGATATATTCAGTTTTTTAGATATTGTA
>DHUT01000062.1 GCA_002409285.1 Firmicutes bacterium UBA5227
TTGCCCAACTGACAGGATAGCTTAAGGAAACTGTTTCAAGAGTATTCCTGAAAGGAACAACCGAGACAATCCAGAGAATTCTCAGTCCACACACTCCGCAGGCTGTTATAATCATGGGAAACAATGAATTTCCCATACCTCGCAAAGCTCCAGACAAAATTTCAATGACCACAAATGTAAAATACGAAGGCACAAGAAATTTAAGGATTCTGTCGCCTATCTCAACAACTGCCAGATCAGAAGTGAACAGGAGAAGTAAGTATCTGCTGGAAAAATACAATATAAAACTTAATGCAAAAGCTACAAACATGAACATCCCCAAACATTGAGTGACACCCTTTTTCACACGTTCAATTTTGCCTGCTCCATAATTTTGTCCCACAAATGTTGTTATTGATACTCCAAACGCACCACTCACCATCCAGAACAGTCCGTCTATTTTAGAATATGCCGTCCATGCCGCAACAGTGTCTGTTCCGAAAGAATTGACACATGACTGTATTAACATGTTTGATATGCTGTACATTACAGACTGGATCCCTGCCGGAAGTCCTATCGTAAATATTTCTTTACTCTTAACCTTGTCAATGTGTATTTTCTTTAACTGTATCTGATAGGGTTTATCAGGTTCTTTGAGCACTAAAAGCACCAGAACCGCACTCAGAAACTGTGAAATAACCGTAGCTAATGCAGCTCCGCTTATTCCCATTCCCAACACAGCAACAAACAGTAATTCCAGAACAATATTCACCATGCAGCTTACAATAAGAAAATAAAGCGGTCTTTTTGAGTCGCCCATTGCCCTGAGAATTCCGGCTCCTACATTATAAATCAAATTTGCCGTCATTCCGATAAAGTATATTCTTATAAACTTTAATGAATATCCGATGATATCCTCAGGAGTATTCATAGCCTTCAGCATCGCCGGAGCCGCAGCCATCCCTGTAACCATCATGATTATTCCTCCTGCTATTGCAATCCCCAGTGCCGAATAAACAGAATCAACTACATCTTCATATTTTTTGCCTCCGTAATACTGTGAAATAATAACCGTGGCACCGGAAGACAGACCCACAAAAAAATTAACCAGCAGGTTAATTATGGTTCCGGTAGTCCCTCCCACTGCGGACAGTGCTTCCTTACCAAGGTATTTGCCAACTATGATGGCATCTGTCGTATTGTATAACTGCTGAAAAAATGTCCCTATCATAATAGGAAAAAAGAAAATCAGTATCTGTTTCCAGATTACTCCTTCTGTGATATCATCCCTGACTGATGCATCCCTCTTCATTTTTATACGCTCCATTTAATTTTTAATCGCCACATGATATTATATCAATCATTTATTTTTGTCAACATGATTCTTCAGCAAGTGCTGATCCGTCTCTTTTATCTTGCATACCAAATAAAGAGGTATATGATCAAGCAGACGTGTCAATGAAAAAATCAGCACTTATTAAGTTGTAATATTTAGCAAGATAGGAACAGCTTCTTCTATAAATTTTTGTTATAATAAAATCACCTTATAAAAGAAAGAATCAGGTGATTGCGTTGAATTATAGAAAAGAAATTGAAAAATGTATTGAATTCATTGAGAATAATATTAAAGAAGACATTGCTATTGAAGAAGTTGCTAATCAGTCTGGGTATTCTGTGTTTCATTTTTGCAGGGTTTTTAGTTTGTGCAACGGCGTATCTGTTATGGAATACATAAGAGGGCGCAGATTGTCTTTAGCGGCATCAGAATTATTTAATGGCAGAAAAATCATTGATATTGCTCTTGATTATGGATTTGAAACACAAAGTGGTTTTACTAAGGCCTTTCGTAAGGCCTATGGGTATAGTCCAACACAGTATATGATGCGAATGGCTAAATATGCTGATACAAAAACAACATTTGAAATTGGAGGTTTTATTATGAATCCTGTTATTGTAAAAAAGCCGGCATTTAAGGTTGCCGGTTATGGAATTAAAACTAATGTTTACGGTGCCTCATATACAAAAGATATTGCATCCTTCTGGAGTAATTATGAAGGCGAAAACTTAGAAAGTAAAATGTACAGAATTTTAGATCCTGCTAAGCATGGAGAAGTAGGATTGTGCGTTCCCTTATCAGAAGACGGAAATGCTGCATATCTTCTGGGTGTAATTGTGGATGATTTTTCAAAGGTTCAAGAAGATATGTTAACCGTTGAGGTTCCGGAGGCTGAATATGCAGTTTTTACAACCGTTCCTGTTGATACTTCAAATGATGAAGAACAGCTTGAATTTGCAAAGATTATTGCAGTCACATGGAAATATATTTTTGAGGATTGGTTTAAAGACAGCGAATATATTTATGATGAAGATAAAATTGATTTTGAATTCTATGATGAACGCTGTCATCATAGGAAGGATACTGTAATGGATATTTATATTCCTGTCGTAAAAGTAAAATAAATTGATATTTATGTTTTTGGAACCGGCTGTGTGCTGGTTCTGATTTTTTGGGGTCGACATTTCGGCAAATCTGCCTTCTGCCTCCACCCAGCTCATGAGAATGCCTGTTACTTTACAAACCTTTAAAGGTTCTGCAATTATTTCGCTTACAGTCATACACGGATTTAAGGATGCATATCCACATTCCGACTCAGGCAAGCTTATTATTCCACCCGTTTGTTATACTCTCTCACTTCATTTCATCTTCAGCAAACCTGCCGTACAAAACCTTTATTTCATTATCACCATAATCAATATTAAAGGGTTCAAGCAGCACCTTTTGAGGTTTCTATCAAAGCATAATTAGCCTGCAGCTCCCATTCATTATCCTGCTTAAGCGACATTGATTTCATACCCTCAAACTGCTCAATTCCGTTATATATCCTCAAAAATAAATTAGGAGACAGACTTCCGCTTCCTACAAATAGATTTTCAAGCCTTACAGTCATTCTCTCTACTTCCACGGAATACTCTGACATTATCTGAACTGCTTGTCTTTATAGTCAGCAATGGTATAAGCACGTCTCGGATCCTGAACCGTAACAAGATTCTTCCACTCCACAAGTATGTTCAAATCTGATG
>DHUT01000049.1:0-11083 GCA_002409285.1 Firmicutes bacterium UBA5227
TATGTTAGGGAGTGAACAGTAACAAATATGCCTCAAAATTTATTATACCAGAAAATGGTGCTTGAAAAACAAATAAAAATGTAATACAATGTTAGATATTGAACAAATAAAAATATTTAAAGTGTTTTCTTGGCACCCACTTAAAAAATCAAGTTTTTTAGTGACTCCGAGAATTATTTTCGAAAGGAGTTTTTTTAATGAAAAAATATAATATGAGCTTTATGACACGGACTGCTTTAATTGCGGCCGCATATGCTGCGCTAACCTATGCATTTGCATGGATGAGCTATGAGCAGCTGCAGTTTAGGGTAGCAGAGATTCTTGTTTTATTTGCATTTATAGAACCTAAGTACAGTCTTGGACTAATATTGGGATGTGTATTGGCAAATATGGCAAGCCCCCTGGGTGTAATTGACGTTGTAGTAGGTTCCTTTGCAACTTTTCTTGCAGTTGTATTCATATCAGCAGTTAGAAAGATTGGGGGCTACAATAAAAAATCCTTAATTATTGCAAGCCTTGGACCAGTAATAACAAATGCTCTGCTTGTTGGATTAGAATTAACGTATTTATTTCAGACACCGTTTATCATTAATGCTTTCTATGTGGCAATAGGTGAATTTGTAACAGTAACAATAGCAGGAACTGTGGCGGTAGGATCTATAATGAAAAATCAAAATCTGACAGTAATGCTTCAAATGGATTGAGTTCTATTTTTGATTACAAATTATGAATTTTGTTTAGAAACGACTACATATTTTAAAATATGTAGTCGTTTTTTTTACATAAATAAATTTCTGAATATTTACTAATTCTGCTTCGATTATTATAATATAATCAAAGTATAGCAATAATGTAAGGATAGGAGAAAGACATATGAACATGCTGGAAATAGGAATATTATCAATTGCTATATCTCTTGACTCTCTTGCGGTGATGATTTATAAGGGAGCAATGCTACCGAAAATTAACTTTCCCAAATTAGTCGGAATAAGCCTTTTATTTGGAGGATGGCAGGCTTCAGTACTGTTTATGGGAAACAATTTAAGAAATCTTAAAATTTTAGCACAGGGTTATTTACATCCTGTTGTTGAAATACTTGCTGTAATTATATTTTGCGGCTTAGGAATTTTAATGCTGGTAAAGGCGTTAAGGAGAAGAAATATTTTTGAAAGAAGAGAGGATCATCTGAAACCTAAGGAGGTTGTATTACTGGCAATTGTGACCAGTGTGGATGCTCTGCTTGCAGGAATAGCAACGGCATTTTTAAAAATTGATTTGTCCGGTGCATTTGTACCTATTATTTCAGTAAATGTATTATCGGTAATATTGGGGACATATATAGGACATCATCTTGGATACGAGCAGAAGGCTAATGCCCAGCTGCTCAGCGGAATAATATTGATAGTAGTTGGTATAGATGTGCTGTTCGAATATATAATATTATAAGGAGGTGAATTAAATGAGTGAGGTTAACAATTCTAAAATAAGCGGCAAAGTCGGAAAATGGCTGGGATGGATTGCAATAATATTAGGCATTATAGGTTTCTTCTGGCAACCCATTTGGATGGGAGTATGTGCAATAGTTTTAAGTGTAATCGGACTGTTCTCACCTGAAAGGAAACTTAATATTGTTGCCCTGATAGTAGGTGTCGTAGCCCTGATAGTTGGTCTTGTTTAGTTGATTCGTTTATACAAAACAAAAAGCTCCGCTAATTTATAGCAGGGCTTTTTGTTGATATTTATTGTAAACAGAGTTAAAATATATTATGATTCTTATATGCAGTACCAAACTGGGGTGATTACTATGGAAGCTGATGGAAGAAACACAAAACTGCTTATTAGTGAGAGTTATAAAAAGCTCGTATTATTGTATCCCTATGAAAAAATTACAATCAAAATGATTACTGACGGTGCGGGTTTAATCAGACCCACCTTCTATAACCATTTCAGAGACAAAAATGAAGTGTTCGAGTGGATATTGCAGGAAGAGCTTATTAACATTTTACATTCCTTAATTAATAATAAGATGGAAAAAGAAGCAATAAAAATGATATTTGTGTATTTTGGCAATAATAAAGAGTTCTATAAAAGGCTGTTTATGATAACAGGACAAAATTCATTTGAGGAAGTGTTTGAAAACAGCATTTTCAGGATTTTTTTTCAGATTCTGAAGAACTACAGCAAAGATGAAAAGAAATTATTTCTGACAAGGGAAAACATTTCAAGGTATTACAGCATGGGACTTGTATACATAATAAAAATGTGGATTTCGGACGCTGACAGAAACAATATGTTTGCTCCGGAGGAAGTATATGAATCTTACATATTTTTAATCACGCACTCATTACTTGATTATATTGACTAAATAGGGGAAATTAATCCCCTATTTTGTTCCAAAAAGCCTGTCTCCTGCATCTCCCAATCCGGGTACTATATATCCTATGTCGTTGAACTTTTCATCAATTGCTGCTGTGTATATTTCTACATCAGGATGGGCATCTGTAACCTTTTTAAGCCCCTCAGGAGCACAAACCAGGTGAATGGATTTAATTTTTTGAGCACCATGTTCCTTTAAGAGAGACAGCGCTCCAATCATTGAACCGCCGGTTGAAAGCATTGGCTCCGTTATTATCACAATTCTGTTTCCAATATCCGAAGGAAGCTTGCAGTAGTATTCAACAGGCTGTAAAGTCTCCTCATTTCTGTACAACCCTATATGACCGATTTTTGCATTTGGAATCAGATCCAGCATTCCATCAACCATTCCCAGACCTGCCCTGAGGACAGGAACTATTGCAATATCTTCTCCTGCAAGGGCCTTTCCCGTAGTCTTTGCAATAGGTGTTTCAATTTCTATGTCCTTCAGCGGAAGATTTCTTGTTACCTCATAAGCCATTAGCATGGCAATCTCTCTTACCAGCTCCCTGAAGTCCTTAGATGAAGTGTTTTTATCTCTAAGCATTGTCAGCTTGTGCTGAATCAACGGATGAGATACTACTGTTACATTATTCATGTGTCTTGCTCCTTAGTTAAATTTATAAATAAAGAATTGTATTAGGTTTACTCATATAATATAATTATCACGTACATAAGACTCTTTGTCAATTATTTTTTTGTATATTACAAATGTATATTGAAATATGTTATAATATTCATGACATTACAGTATCAAGGGTTGGGGACGGGGTTATTGATACCTTTATTGGAGATCGGTTGCAGATGATAATACAATGCCGGTTCTGAACCTATACTTAAAAGGAAACTATAATGAGGAAGAAGCATTAAAAAGATTACTACCTCAAAGCTTAAAGAAGTTAATAAAAATATAAAAACGGTATATGTCTTTTGCATACACCGTTTTTAGAATTTCAGTTTAAAATATACCGTTGTTTTTAAGTAGCATTCTTACTTCGCCTATCATGTACAGCGAGCCCACAAAGGCGGTGTACTCATTTTTGTCAAGCTGCTTTATTAGAGGAATAATTTCATCGTAACTGTCAAGGGGGGTTACTTTTATTTCGGAGTGTTCCCTTATTAATCCGGCTAACTCTGAAGCTGACATGGCTCTTGGGTTGTCCGGAGTCAAAGTATAAACTTCCTTGCACAGAGGCAATATAAAGGGAAGAACGTCTTCAGGGTTTTTATCTTTAAGCATTCCAAAGAACAGTATTATTTTATTGTCACCGAAATTTTCTTTTACAGCCCTTGAAAAGTATTCAATTCCATTTATGTTGTGACCTCCGTCAAGGACTATGACAGGATTTGTCCTCAGCACCTCGAATCTGCCTGCGAACCTGCAGCTGTTAAAGCCTTGGATTATGTTTTCTTCTGTTATATGGTAGCCGGCATTTTTTACTATTTCAAGAGTTTTTAATGCGGTTAAAGCATTGTATAGCTGATGCTCGCCTAAAAAGTTCATTTTTACAACAGGGAGATTGAACACATCATCTTTTAAATATTTAAACCATTGACCGGTAAGATCGCCCTTGATTTTTTTAATATCTTCTTTTTTGATTTCAAATATGGCAGCATTCTTGTTCTTTGCCACATCTTTTATGGTACTTACTATGTTTTCTTCCTGGGGATATATTACCACCCTGGAATTTTCTTTTATGATACCGGCTTTTTCAAAGGCTATCTTTTCCAGGGTATCTCCAAGGTATTCCATGTGGTCATAGCTTATGGATGTAATTACCGATACAAGAGTATTGTTTACTACATTGGTCGCATCAAACCTTCCGCCTAAGCCTACTTCAAGAACCAGAAGGTCTATTTTCTGCTCCTGAAAATACTTAAAGCCTATGGCAGTGACAACCTCAAATTCAGTGGGGTGGTTGTAGCCTTCCCTTAACATTATGTCTATTTTATCCTTGACGGTTGATGTTATTCTTGCCAGGGATTCTCTGTCAATTTGCTTTTTATTTATTTGAATTCTTTCAGTGAACTCTTCTAAAAACGGACTTATGAATAAACCTGTTTTGTAGCCTGATGCCATGAGTACATCGTGAATCATGTTGCTTGTGGAGCCTTTTCCGTTAGTTCCTGCAACATGTATTATTTTATAAGAGTTTTGAGGGTTTCCTAAAAGCTCAGTTAGTTTCGTAATGTTTTGAAGCCCCAGTTTTGAACCGAACTTATATGTAGAATGAATAAATTGTAATGCTTCCTCGTAATTCATTTCTGCCTCCGCTTTTTTATTTATATAACATAATATTACATCCAACTGAACTTTACAATATTTTATTTGTATTAAATTATCATGTATAATATAATGTTAGTATTCCAGAATTCAGGACAGTTCTTCCTATCGGGGAAAGCAAGGAGTATAAAATGATAAAAGGCACCGGAATCGACATTACGGAAGTTGAAAGAATTAAAGATAACCTAAGCAATGAAAAATTCTTAAATAAAATATATTCGGCAAATGAAATTGAGTATCTGAAGAAAAGAAAATTTAATGCTCAGACAGCAGCAGGAATGTTTGCTGCAAAAGAAGCTGTTTCTAAATCTCTTGGAACAGGATTTTCAAATTTTTGGCCATACAATATTGAAATATTGAAGAATGAAGATGGCAAGCCATATGTAAATTTAACTGATAATGCGTTAATGAGGGCTAAGGAAATTAATATTGAAAATATTCAAATATCTATTTCGCATACATCTGAATATGCAGTAGCTTTTTGTATAGCAGAGTGAAATATTTGTTATGAATTGGTAGTAGGCATATATTCTTGTTATTCATCATATGTATATTATATAAAGATGGAAGCAGGATGAGCTATGAAGTTGAAAATAATTTGCTTGATTTTTATTGTAGCAGTAGTGTGCGGTTGTTCAAAAAAGGCTGAACCATTTGTTATTCCTGTAAATTATACGGGTGAGGCCACAATGAAGGTCTATACAGAAAATAGTGAAAATTCTTATAGGATCAATATTGTTTGCAGGGATGGGAATTACAGCTTCAGGACGGATACGGGAGTTCAAGCATGGAATTTTGCATATTTGTCAGGGAACAGATGTGTCTTGAATAATGACAAATTTCCGGAGAGCAGCGTAGTCATAGATAATTTTAAAATGACTGATTCCCTTGTTTATGATTTTGATTTAACTAAATTTGAAGTTTCAGCGGATACAATACCTGAGGAGTTAGTTTACTTTGATGGTATTTATAAGCATGTTTTAGACTTTAGCAAAGAAAGCCTGCTTCCATCGACAATTTTTATTTATAAAAATGATAATTTAGTTAAGGCTATTACATATGAAAAAATGAATATTGAAGAATAAGAATTCACAGTAAATGCAGAAGTTTCCATACAATTTGTATAATTATTGTGGTAAAATTACATAAGATATGTTCAGATGAACTTATTACGAGTAATCGAGGTGTGTGATTTGGCTGATAGCAAAAAAATATTAATTTCAATTCCTGAAAACTTGCTGAAGGAACTGGATAATGCAGTGAAAGAAGAAGGAACTAACAGAAGTGACTTTATACGTAAATCGATAAGGTTTTATTTAATTGAAAAAAGGAAGCTTGAAATAAGAAATAAGATGAAGGCCGGATATTTGGAAATGAGCAATATCAATAAGAGCATTACGGAAGAATACTCAGAAGGGGACTATGAAGATTTTCTAAGCTACGAAACAAAATTATTAGGAAGTGAATAGTTTGATTGTAAAAAGGGGAGATGTGTACTACGCCGATTTAAGCCCCGTCATAGGGTCTGAACAGGGGGGCGTGAGGCCGGTTCTTGTAGTACAAAATGATATAGGGAACAGATACAGTCCTACGGTAATAGTGTCTGCAATTACATCTCAAATTAATAAGGCAAAGCTGCCTACGCATATTGAAATCAGTTCTGAAGACTTCAGCCTGCCAAAGGATTCGGTAGTTTTGCTTGAACAAATTCGAACTATAGATAAAAAGCGTTTAAAAGAAAAAATAGGCCGCTTTGATAAAAATTTGATGGGTGAGGTTGATGATTGTCTTAAAATAAGTTTAGGACTGATAGATTTTTAACTTACATATATGAATATTAAGTAATGAAATAAGAGGCTGTCGCATTAATTATCAGCAGTCTGTCATTTCTGAAGTCGTCAGACCGAAGAATCTCATAGTTTAAGAAGTGAGATCCTCCGCTGACACTTAGGGTGACATGAATATACATAATGCGGCAGCTCTTTTATTTTTTTGAATTTTGAAGTTGTTATTTGAATTTCAATGTGTTAAAATGTTTTAGAAATTATGGATGTTGAAGGTATGATAAATGAAAAATTATTACAAGATAAATGAAATTTCAACCTTGTACAATATTGGTAAGGATTCCTTGAGATATTACGAAGAGATTGGAATATTAAAACCCGAAAGGGATACTAACGGCTACAGGTTGTACAGTATTCAGGATATATGGAAGTTGAATATTATTAAAGACCTGAGAAATTTAAATATGCCAATGGAAGTGATTAAGGATTACCTTGAAAACAAAACATTGGAAAATACATTAGATATATTAAACGAAGAAATAACGATTATAAATAAAAAGATGGAGCAGCTTAAAACACAAAAAAACACTATTTCATCTCGTATTAAATCGTTGAAGGAAGATGCAGCTGAAAAAAATATTGAGGTTATACAGGAAGTTGATATAGAGGAAAGAAAGGTAATAGTTTTGAATGATTCATTCAGCAGGGATGAAGAAGCGGACTTTTTAATTAAAAAACTCCATAAAAAGCATGAGGATAAACTGTACCTGTTAGGCAACAATGATGTGGGGGTAACCATGGACTTAACTAAGGTTGAGCAAAATATATTTAATTCTTATAAGTCTGTATTTTTTATTCTTGACAAAGATGATAAAAGCTACGACAAAATAATTCCCAAAGGCAGGTATTTGACGCTGTCATATAGAGGACCCTATGAAAAAACAAAGAAGTTTATTCCATTGATGATGGAATATGCGGAAAAAAACAATTACAAAGTAATATCTGACCCTGTTGAGCTTTATAAAATAGATGTTCACGAAACAAGTATTGTAGAAGAATATTTAACAGAACTTCAGCTTCAGGTTGAGGAAAAACAGAAAGGATAACAATGATAGATATAAAGAAATTGGACAGAGAGCTTTTAAAGGTTGAAAAACCCGCAAGGTATGTGGGAAGTGAGCTTAATTCCGTGGTTAAAAACAAGGATACAGTAACAATCAGATTTGCCTTTGCATTTCCGGATGTTTACGAAGTAGGTATGTCACACACAGGACTTCATATTTTATACCACCTGTTGAACAGCCGGTCAAATATATGGTGCGAAAGAGTATTTGCCCCGTGGACTGACATGGAAGAAATTATGCGAAAAAATAACATACCCTTGTACGGTCTTGAAAGTAAGGATGAATTGACGGAATTTGATTTTGTCGGTTTCACTCTTCAATATGAGATGAGTTATTCCAATGTTCTGAATATGCTTGATCTGGGAAATATACCAATTCTGTCAAAGGACAGGACAAATGATATGCCTCTTGTAATTGCCGGGGGACCTTGTGCCTATAATCCTGAACCCTTGTACGAAGTTATAGATTTGTTTACCATAGGTGAATCAGAGGAACTTCTTCCTGAGCTTATGAGCTTGTATGAGGAAGAAAAAAACAACGGATTTGACAGGCTGACATTTTTAGAAAAGGCAGCACAGCTTGATGGTATTTATGTACCCCAGTTTTATGAGGAAATATATAATGATGACGGTACTATAAAGGAAAGAAAAATATTAAACAAAAATGCCGGCGAAGTTATAACAAAAAGAATAATAAAGGATTTAGACAAGAGCTATTATCCTGACAAAAGTATTCTGCCTTATATAGACGTTGTACATGACAGGGTTGTTCTGGAAATATTCAGAGGCTGTACCAGGGGATGCCGCTTTTGTCAGGCAGGCATGGTTTACAGACCTGTAAGGGAGAAAAGCCCTGACACACTTGTAGAACAGGCAGACAGCATGCTGTGTTCCACCGGCCATGATGAAATTTCACTTACTTCATTAAGTTCTGGTGATTATTCATGTCTTCCGGATTTGACTCTAAAGCTTTTAGATAAATATGAAAATCAAAATGTGAGTATATCACTTCCATCTCTGAGGCTTGATTCGATGACTTTTGATATTATTGAAAGGCTGCAGGAAGTGAGAAAATCAGGTCTTACATTTGCACCTGAAGCAGGAACTCAGAGAATGAGAGATGTTATTAATAAAAACCTTACTGAAGAACAAATACTGGGACCTGTGGAAACAGCATTTAATCTGGGCTGGTCGACTGTCAAGCTGTATTTCATGATTGGACTTCCGGGAGAAACAATGGAAGATGTACTGGGAATCAAGGAGCTTGCGTACAAGGTTAAGGATAAATTTTTTAACAGACCAAGGGAAGAAATCAAAGGAAATTTGAAGATTAATGCCAGTGCTTCATGCTTTGTTCCAAAGCCCTTTACTCCGTTTCAGTGGGTTGCTCAGGATACTATGGACGAATTTTATGACAAGGCTAAAACTCTTCAAAGAGAGATCAAGGATAAAAAAATATCTTTCAGCTATCACGAACCAAGACTGAGTTATCTGGAAGCTGTATTTGCCAGAGGAGACAGAAGACTTTCCAAGGCTCTCATACGGGCATGGGAAAAAGGCTGCCGCTTTGACGGATGGTACGATATGTTTGACTTTAATAAATGGATGGAAGCATTTAATGAAGTAAATATAGACTCTGATTTTTTTGCAAGAAGAGAAAGAGAAGTTACCGAAATACTTCCCTGGGATTTTATTGACGTGGGAGTGAGCAAAGAATACCTGAAGAGCGAATATAACAAATCTATGGAAGCTATGACAACGCCTGACTGCAGGCTTGGCTGCACCAACTGTGGCGTCAACTATAAGTTAATAGGAGGTGTCTGCCCTCATGTGCAAAATAATATGTAAATACAAAAAGACAGGAAACCTGAAGTATATATCTCACCTGGATGTTTTGAGATTTATTCAAAGAGCTGTCAAAAGAGCAGGTATTAATGCCAAGTATTCCGAGGGCTTTAATCCTCACATGAAGACATCTTTTGGATTTCCTCTGTCTTTGGGCACTGAAAGCGTAGGAGAATATTTTGAAATTGAATTAAATGAAAGTATACTTCCTCAGGAGTTCACTGAAAGAATGAATGGAGTACTGCCAAATGAAATGCAAATAATTAAATCAGAATATACTGATGAATCACAATCTCTTATGGCGAGATGCGTCTATGCACAATATATTATTGGGATAGAATCTGAAAAACTTACTATGGATAAATTGAATGATTTGTTGAAAGAGATGATGGAATCAGGGGTTATTTACACCAGACAGAAAAAGAATAAAAAAAATAAGTATGTAACAAGGGAAATAAATACAAAGGATTATATCAGTTATTTAAAGGCAGATAAAAACAGTGACATAAAAGCAACAATTCAGGCAGTATTTATGACAACAGAATCAGGCAGTATGAAGGTTGATGAATTTATAAGACTCATATCAGAAAGAGCATTCGACATTGACTACTATACAATTATGAAAATTGATTCATTGGATAAGGACATGAAGACAATATTGTAACAAGAACCGACAATGTTCAGCTATAGTTTGAAAAGGGGTGTTTTTATGAAGCAGGTTTTAATAGGCAATTCTATTTTTTTTGACCAGGCAGTTATAATGGAGAATGGCAGACTCATGGAGTACTTACATGAGGAAAAAGATATTGGAAGCATGCTGGGCAACATATACAAAGGAAAGGTAATTAATATCCTTCCCGGAATGGACGCAGCTTTCGTTGACATAGGCTTAGAAAAAAATGCATACCTGTTTTTAGACGATTTACTCTCGGATAAATTTCTGAAAGAAAAAAATATTGATAAAAGTAATGTTAAAAATATCGGAACGGTCTTAAAAAAGGGAGATGAAATTCTTGTTCAGGTTATAAGAGAACCTATGGGTGAAAAAGGCATTGCATTGACAACGGATATTTCGCTTTCAGGCAAATATATTGCTTTTATACCCCAGAGTATTGAGGTGAAAATTTCCAAAAAAATCAAAAACTCTGATGAACGAATAAGGCTTGTGAAAATAGGCAATGAAATCATGAAAAATGAAAACGGAGTGATTATGCGCACATTTTCCAGGGGTTGCTCAAAAGAAGAAATTGAAGCGGAATATAATATGTTTTCCTCGGTCTTTATGCAGATAGAAAAGGAATACAACTATTCATACGCTCCTAAGCTTTTGTACAAATGTAACCCAATGACTGAAAAGCTAATTTTGGACTATATTGATTCTACAGTTGAAGAAATATATGTCGAAGACAAAGAAACAAAGAATAAGATAGAAGACCTGATTGCACATTATAATTCAAATGAGATTAGAAATATTAATATTATTGAATCAAACAATGCCTTTGAAATGTTCAATGTGGAACGTCAGCTTGAAATGCTGTTTGAAAGAAAGGTAGAGCTTGATAACGGGGGTTCGATATTTATTGATGTTACCGAGGCTTTAACAGTAATTGATGTTAACAGCGGAAAATATGT
>DHUT01000049.1:11307-41762 GCA_002409285.1 Firmicutes bacterium UBA5227
GAAATAGGCAGGCAGGTAAGGCTTAGGAATATAAGCGGAATTATAATAATTGATTTTATTGATGTAAAACGCAAAGATAGCATTAATTTAATAATAAATAAGGCAAGAACTGTTTTCAAGGAGGACAGGGCAAAAGTCAATATTCTTGGAATGACAAAGCTTAATTTGATGGAAATAACCAGAAAAAAAGATAAAGAGAATTTTTTTAACCTGATAAGCCGGGAATGTGGATACTGCAGAGGAAGCGGAAGAACAAGCTCAAGGACTTACATATTAATGAAAATTGAAGGAATTGTTAAGAAAATAAGTGAGAATACTTCCTGTGATGCTGTTGTTTTAAAAACCGGAGATTTTCTGAATACTGAAATATTGAGCGAATGCATGGATATAGTAGTGAAAATAGAGAAAAAATACAATGTAAAAATATTTTTTTCAAAAGACGGCAGTATTTTTACTGATGAAATTATTATTGATAAAATGGGAAAATTAGATTATATTAATAGTATATATAAGCAAAAATAAGTTGACAAACATAATTATATTTGGTAGAATTTATATTTGTTAGAGCCGCACGGATCAGGTTTAAACTGACTTACAGTACCTGCAATGGCGAGACTGGGAAGAGGAGGTAAGTTATGTACGCAGTTATTGAAACAGGTGGAAAACAATATAGAGTTCAGGAAGGCGATGTTATTAGAATTGAAAAATTGAACATTGCCAGCGGAGAAGCAGTAAACTTTGATAAAGTTTTACTTGTTGCCGAGGATGGAAAATTAAATGTTGGCAAACCATATGTTGACGGTGCGGTAGTTGAAGGATTAGTTGAAAAACAGGACAAAGCTAAGAAAATTATTGTTTTCAAATATAAATCTAAAAAGGACTACAGAAAGAAACAAGGTCACCGTCAGCCATATACGCAAGTTAAAATCGGAAAAATTGTTGGTTAGTTATGATTACAGTCAGTGTATATATGACCAAATTAATAATCAATGGTTTTACAGTTGATGGGCATTCAGATTATTCTGAAGCAGGAATCGACATTGTGTGTGCAGCAGTTTCCATATTATCTTACACAGCTTTAAACTCTATTAATTTAGTAGCAGGAATTGAACCGGAAAATATAAATTACAGTGTTGATGACGAGACAGGATTTATGAGTTTAAGGACTTTGGTAAACAATGATAAGGCTGATGTAATATACAGAAGTTTCATAGTAGGAATTGAATTATTACTGGAAGATTACGGTGAATATATTACACTTAAATTTGAGGAGGTGTAAACATGTTATTGAAATTAAACTTACAGTTATTTGCACATAAAAAAGGTGTAGGTAGCTCAAAAAATGGTCGTGACAGCAACTCTAAAAGACTTGGAGTAAAAAGAACTGACGGTCAGTTTGTACTGGCAGGAAATATTCTTGTAAGACAAAGAGGGACTAAACTTCACCCCGGTCTGAATGTAGGTATCGGAAGCGATGATACATTGTTTGCAATGGTAGACGGTAAAGTTAAGTTCGAAAGAAAAGACAAAACAAGAAAGCAAGTTAGTGTATATCCTTGTGAATTAGAAGCATAATGAAAACACAGGGGCAGACATGGGGACGACATCTGTCCCCGATGTCTGCCCTGTTTTTAAATTAAGGCTGGAAAAGAAAAGGTTGGGATAAAATGTTTGTAGATATAGCAAAAATTAATGTCAGGGCCGGAAACGGCGGAAACGGCAGTGTGGCATTCAGACGGGAAAAGTATGTGCCCATGGGCGGACCCGCCGGCGGCGACGGCGGTGACGGCGGCAGCGTAATATTGGTTGCTGATGAAGGGCTTCGAACATTAATGGATTTCAGGTACAAGAGACACTATCAGGCTGAAAATGGCGAAGACGGAAGAGGAAAAAAACAGTATGGTTCTGACGGAAAATCTCTTGTATTAAGAGTACCCGTAGGAACCCTTGTGAAAGATGAAGAAACAGGAATAGTTCTGGCAGATTTAAAAACCAACAGACAGGAATGTGTGGTTGCAAGAGGTGGTCATGGAGGCAAAGGAAATGCAAAATTTGCAAATTCCGTAAGGCGTACTCCCCGTTTTGCAGAAACCGGAACAAAGGGTGAGGTCAGGGAAGTCGTGCTTGAGCTGAAACTTTTAGCTGACGTTGGCTTAATTGGATTTCCTAATGTGGGAAAGTCAACTATACTGGCATCAATAACAAGTGCAAAGCCTAAAATTGCAAATTACCACTTTACCACGTTAAAGCCGAACTTGGGAGTTGTAAGCATTGGAGAAGGTCACAGCTATGTAATGGCGGATATACCGGGACTTATTGAGGGCGCTTCTGAGGGAGCAGGCTTAGGGCATGAATTTTTAAGACATGTGGAAAGAACCAGGTTACTTTTGCATGTAATTGATGCATCAGGTCAGGAAGACAGAAATCCGGTAGATGATTTTTATAAGATTAACGAGGAACTGAAGCAATACAGCGAGCTGCTGTCAGAAAAGGAACAGATTATAGTTCTTAATAAACTGGATTTGCCTCAAGCACAGGAAAACCTGGAGAAAATAAAAAAGGAATTTTCCAAAGATTACGAAATAATTGAAGTTTCGGCGGCAACGGGAGCTGGACTTGATGCTTTAAAGAAAAGGGCGTACGAAAGACTTCTTCAGATTGAGGAAGAAATAGACTTCGTTGATGAGGAAGAAGTTGAAAGCTTCTATGACAGAAAAGAAAGAGATACGATTGTTATCACCAAAGAAAATGATTATTATCTTGCAGAAGGAGAATTTTTGGAGAGACTTGTTAATTCTACAAATTTTGAGGATTTTGAGTCCTTCAGCAACTTCCAAAAGGTTCTGATTGATAAAGGTGTAATAGAAAGATTAAGAGAAATTGGTGCAAAAGAAGGAGACTTAATAAGCGTCTGCGGAGTAGAATTTGATTTTGTAGACTAAGAAACAGGAGGGAAAATGCTAACCGGAAAGCAAAGAAGTTATTTAAAATCTCTTGCCAATGGAATTGATTCAATAATGCAGATTGGCAAGAGCGGAGTAACGGAAAATGTTATAAAGCAGGTTGATGATGCGCTTGAATCAAGAGAATTGATTAAAATCAGCATATTGGATAACAGTATGCTGGAGGCAAAGGATACTGCAAATGAAATCGCAGCTGCCGTACAAGCAGAATATGTGCAAAGTATAGGCAATAAATTTGTTTTATACAGAGAATCTAAAGAAAAGCAAATAAATCTTCCATAACCGCCGGACACGGGGACACCCCGTGTCCGCGGCTTTATCCTCCCAACGTTACATCCTGCATGTAATACCATTTCATTGCATTATGAAATTGTTCGGGTTTAAAATCCGGCCACATTTCATCTATGGTATAAATATCTGAATAAACTGACTGAATAGGAAGAAACCCAGACAATCTTTTTCGCCCTCCCCATCTTAAGATTAAATCAATTCTTGATATATCCTTTGAATGAAGACTGTCCATAATATTTTTTCTGTTAGAAGTACCCGCAAGGTTGGAGATGTCCCAGTCCCAGCCATAATTGACTAAAAAGTTTACCTTGGTTCCTCCTGAACCTATGTTTGTTCTTTCGGTGTATTTTAACAGCTCTTTTGGAAATATTGATGAATTAGTATTTCCTATCACAAGAAGTGATACATTTTCATTTGCTATTAAATTTACTGCATCAATGCAAGATTTTACAAAAGCTTCGATTTGCACTTTTGGTCTTTTGCAGTTATCTGTGGTGAAGCCATAGTATGTAATTTCATCAATTCCGTATTCCTGTGCAAGTCTCAGAGCCTGAAGACCAGGATCAAGTCCGTATTCATAACCTTGCTGTTTTTGAAGTCCCTTATCCAAAGCCCATCTTCTGTTCCCGTCAGGTATAAGACCGATGTGTTTAGGTATCCTCATGAAATTCCCCTTTCCTTCCTGATAAAGGTATTATTAACGAATAATAGGGAATTATTCCTGACTTATTTATTCACATCCGGAACTTTTTTTAATATAATAATACTCCCACTGTCATTTAAGGTTTATCAAAGAAATATATAGTATAATAAATTTTTATATGTAATAGTTTACTCAAATTTTACAAAATTGCAGTCAAGCCATTACAATAGAATTGTAAATTAGTTAAAGGAGGTGAAAGTTATGATAAAAGGTATATTATTCGACAAGGACGGCACTCTTATAGATTTTTCTTTATGGAGAGATGCAGGGATAAAAACAATTAAATCCATAATGGATGAATACAATTTAAAAGATGAAAAACTTTTTGAAGAGTTGAAAAAATCAATCGGAATTACATGGAACGGAGTGGATCCTTTTGGGGCACTTGCCTATAGATCCCATGAGGATTTGGCTGCAGAGCTTCATTTTGTACTGAGTAAGTACAGAAATATTGATTTATGCGAATTCCAATCCCATGTAGTAGAATTAATCAGGGAAAAAGTATTGAGAGATACTGTACAGTTTAAAGAAATGGCTGATATACAAGCACTGTATAAGCACCTTAGTTCTAAGGGAATCAGGATGGGGATGGCCACTGCAGATTCTCATAGGTCAGCAATGCATATGATTGACAAGCTTAAACTCAATGAGTGCTTTGATTTTATTGGTTCCAATGATGGTGTTATGAAGCAGAAGCCGGATAAAGATATGTGTGTCAGATTCTGCAGTATGTACGGATTAGCGCCAAATGAAGTGGCAATAGTAGGAGATTCTTACAGTGATATGTTGTTTGCCAAGAATTCAGGAGCCATTGGTGTTGGAGTTTTATCAGGAGTAAGCTGCAAAATAAATTTAAAAGATATTGCAAATGTAATAATTCCTACGATAGATTCTCTGTTCGATGACGATGTTCTGGCATCTTTAGAGGATGAAAGCTATGAAGCAATAGAGCTGTGGACAGCTTAAGCCTATGAATTACGGACGTAATTCACAGGCTTATTTTTTTTCTCAAATTTAGTCATAATTTTGGGAAGGAAGGTAATAATATGTATATATAACTTAATGGGAGTGTATTATGAACGAATTTGAGAAAATAAAAAAAATGTACGAGAATGGGTTCCGCTGTATAAGATACGACGATACCAAGGATGGAGAAATGTGTATATATTTTAAAAATTTTGAAAATGAAGATTCACAAGCTTTAAGAGTACAGGGATTTGAACAAAAAATGCAAATAAAAAATTTTATAAATCAAAATTCCATGAAATAACTGGGAACCTGTCTTCCACCTTAAAATTGAAAAGGACAAGTGTCGCAATTACATCTTGTAAAGATTGCACTTCTAATATATAATGGAGTATAAAGATAATAGGAGGCGCATATGAGTACCACAGATAAAATTTTTATACAAACATGCAAGGATATACTTGCAAATGGAGTGTGGGATACTGAATATACTGTAAGACCAAGGTGGGAAGATGGCACACCGGCTCATACTATTAAAAAATTCGGAATAGTTAACAGGTATAATTTGCAGGAAAGCTTTCCTATTCTAACATTAAGAAAAACCAACTTTAGTGCTGCTGTTGATGAACTTTTGTGGATATGGCAGAAAAAATCTAACAATGTGAATGATTTAAACAGTCACATATGGGATTCATGGGCAGATGAAACAGGATCCATAGGCAAAGCATACGGATATCAGCTTGGCATCATGCACAAGTATAAGGAAGGCGAATATGACCAGGTGGACAGAGTTATTTATGATTTGAAAAACAATCCTGCAAGCAGAAGAATAATGACGAACATATATAATTTTCAGGATCTTCACGAAATGCACCTATACCCATGTGCCTACAGTATGACATTCAATGTTTCAGGAAATAAATTAAATGCAATATTAAATCAGCGCTCCCAGGATGTTCTGGCAGCTAACAACTGGAATGTTGTACAATATTCGATTTTGGTACATATGATGGCTCAAATAAGCGGTTTGCAAGCAGGGGAACTGATCCACGTTATTGCGGATGCGCATATTTATGACAGACATATTCCGATTATTGAGGAGCTCATAGAAATGGAAGAGCATGACGCTCCAATTCTTGAAATAGATAAATCTATTGATAGTTTTTATGATTTTACATTGGATAGCTTTAAACTGATTAATTATGAATACAATCCGTTTAAAGTAAAGGTCCCGATAGCAATATAGCAATATAAAGGAGAAGATATGAAGATATGAAACTGATAGTTGCGGTAGCAAAAAATTGGGCCATAGGCTACAATGGCGGATTGCTTTTCGATTTGCCTGACGATATGGAATTTTTTAAAAACACTACTCTCAATAAGGTTGTGGTAATGGGGAGAAAAACGCTCTTGTCATTTCCTGAAGGAAAGCCATTGAAGGACAGAACAAATATTGTTTTGACTACAGACAGAGATTTTGAGCAGGAAGGATGCATTGTATGCAATTCTCTGAATGAATTGTTTGAGGAATTGAAAAAATATAACGATGAAGATATTTTTATAATAGGCGGTGGCAAAATTTACAACGATTTATATCCTTATTGCAGCGAGGCGCTTATTACAAAGGTTGATGCGGTAGTGAACGCAGATACGTTTCTACATAATTTTGACGAGGATAAAGGATGGTATTTATCCTATGCATCAGAAGTGCATGAAAACAACGGAATGAAATTTATTTTCAACACATATAAAAACAATAGTATCATGCAGTACAAATAATTACAAAAAAATGATTTGAGAAAAAAATGATTTGAGCTATTTAAGCTCAAATCATTTTTTTAGCAGTACTTGCTATTTCATCAACAATACATTCAAATTATTTAATCTTTATTTCGATTGGTCCTTGTTGCTAATGGCGGCCTGCAGATGCGTCCTGTATATTGCCTTTTTCTATATCATTGTATCCCTGTTTTAGTTTTGCATGAATTTCTTCTGTTGTCATCAAATCAGCATTTATTGAAGCCGGTGCTTTAGGGAGTGTTACAGCAAAAGGTATGCCACCTGTCATTGAAATTTGTTTTAGATAAATATCTATTGCTGTAGACATAGGTATGCCAAGTTGTGATAGAACTTCTTCTGCTTTTCTTTTTACATCAGGATTAATTCTTAAATTTAAGGTTGTAGTTTTTTCCATGTTAATCATCTCCTTATAATAATATTGTAACGCTTTTGTCGTTACTTTTCAATATAAAATTTTGATTTTTATGTAAAAACTTCTGACGAAGCGTTATAAGGAGGCTTTTTGGGTATGTAAAGAAAAATTAAAAACCAAGGTACTGATACCCAAAATCCGGGTTACCAGCACCTTGGTTTATGTGACATTAAAATTCCCTCAATCTGTTGCCGTGTAAGGCTTTCGCGCCACGTATCCTACACTCAACTCAATGATTACTTCGCTTTCAAAGCTGCCTGTGCAGCTGCTAATCTTGCAACAGGAACTCTGAATGGTGAGCAGGATACATAATCTAAACCTGTTTTATGGAAGAATTCTATGGAAGCAGGGTCGCCGCCGTGCTCTCCGCAAACACCCAGGTGAAGATGCTCCTTTGCACCTCTTCCAAGCTTAACAGCCGTTTCAACCATTTTACCAACACCAACCTGGTCGATGCTTTGGAACGGATCTTGTTCAAGTATGCCGGCTTCTTTGTAGTCCTCAAGGAATTTTCCTGCATCATCTCTTGAGTAACCAAAGGTCATCTGTGTCAGGTCATTTGTTCCGAAGGAGAAGAAATCTGCATATTCAGCAATTTCATCTGCAGTTACGCAAGCTCTTGGTATTTCTATCATTGTTCCGACAAGATAGCTTAGGTTTGAATTCTTTTCTTTCTTGGTTTCTTCTGCAACTTCAATTATCAGTTTTCGAAGTATTTCAAGCTCTTCCTTTTTACCTACCAACGGAACCATTATTTCAGGAACTATTGTGATGTTTTCTTCTTCTGATACTTCTATTGCAGCTTCAATTATTGCCCTTGCCTGCATTCTTGCTATTTCAGGATATGATATGGCAAGCCTGCAGCCTCTGTGCCCGAGCATAGGATTAAATTCCTGCAGACCGTGGATTGTTGCCTTTAATTTTGAAACAGGAACATCCATATCTTCTGCCAGTTCTTTTATATCCTCTTCATCAGTAGGTATAAATTCATGAAGAGGAGGATCCAGCAATCTTATTGTAACGGGTCTTGTTCCCATAGCCTTAAATATTCCCTTGAAGTCATTTTTCTGCACAGGAAGCAGTTCGGATAATGCTTTTTCTCTTTGTTCAACAGTATCGGAAATTATCATTTTACGGACTGAGAATATACGGCTTTCTTCAAAGAACATGTGCTCAGTTCTGCAAAGACCTATTCCTTCTGCTCCAAATTTTAGTGCTGTTTCAGCATCTTTAGGAGTATCGGCATTTGTTCTTATACCAAGTTTCCTGAATTCATCTGCCCATTCCATAAGCTTTCCGAAGTTTCCGGAAATATTAGCTTCCACAGTTTTTATTGTTCCCTTGTACACACTGCCGGTGCTTCCATCAAGAGAAATGTAATCTCCCTCATGGTATTCTTCACCTTTTACTGTCATAATTTTTGCTGCTTCATCAACCTGAATTGCTTCACATCCTGCCACACAGCATTTTCCCATGCCTCTTGCCACAACAGCAGCGTGAGAAGTCATGCCTCCTCTGGAGGTTAGAATACCCTTTGCCTTGTTCATTCCTTCAATGTCTTCCGGTGATGTTTCTTTTCTGACAAGTATTGCGGCTTCTCCTCTGTCAGCGGCAGCAACTGCGTCATCAGCATCAAAATATATTTTACCTGTTGCAGCTCCGGGTGAAGCTGGAAGTCCTTTTGCGATAGGAGCTGCTTTTTTCAGTTCATCAGGATCGAATTTTGGATGAAGAACCTGATCCAGTGATTTTGGTTCAACTCTCATTACTGCTTCTTCCTTGCTGATCAGGTTTTCTCCAACCATCTCAACTGCCGCTCTCAAAGCTGCTTCGGCAGTTCTTTTTCCTGAACGAGTCTGAAGGAAGTACAATTTTCCTTGTTCTATGGTGAATTCAATATCCTGCATATCTCTGTAGTGCTGCTCCAAAGTATGTGCTGCTTCAATGAATTGCTTATAAATTTCAGGCATTACATCATTTAATTTGTCAATTATTAATGGAGTTCTTATACCTGCAACAACGTCCTCACCCTGAGCATTTATTAAAAATTCACCAAATACCTTTTTTTCTCCAGTGGATGGATTCCTTGTAAATGCAACTCCTGTGCCTGAAGTATCTCCCATGTTTCCAAATACCATAGACTGAACGTTTACTGCTGTTCCTATGTCATGAGGAATGTCATATAAATTTCTGTAGGTTATGGCTCTTGAATTATTCCATGATCTGAATACTGCTTCAACTGCCATTAAAAGCTGTTTTTCAGGCTCTTGAGGGAAATCTGTATTTGTTTCCTGTTTGTAAACCTTTTTGAATTCGCCTGCTATATATTTTAAATCATCTGCAGTAAGCTCTGTATCATACTTGTAACCATTTTTTTCTTTTGTTCCGTCAAGTATTTCATCGAATTTATCCTTTGATATTCCTAAAACTACATCACCAAACATCTGGATAAATCTTCTGTAGCTGTCATAGGCAAAGCGAAGATTTTCTGTTTTGGCTGCAAGGCCTTCAACAGTTTTATCGTTTAACCCAAGATTTAATATGGTATCCATCATTCCGGGCATGGAAAATTTGGCACCTGAACGCACTGATACAAGCAGCGGATTACTGACATCACCAAACTTTTTGCCTGTTTGTCCTTCAAGCGTTGCAAGCGCTGATTTAATCTGATTGATTATTTCATCTGAAAGCTTTTTTCCCTGTACATAAAACTCAGTACAAGCTTCAGTAGTTACAGTTAATCCTGGAGGTACTGGGAGACCTATATTGGTCATTTCACATAAATTTGCACCCTTTCCTCCCAATAAATCTTTTTGCGAAGCACTGCCTTCCTTAAATAAATAAACCCATTTTTTGTTCAATTTTTTCCTCCTATATTAAAATTTCTTTTTATCCCAATTCTTAAGGTCATATGTATATGGCTTGGGAATAGGTTATCATCCTAAAATGCTGCCCTAAATATATGCAACATAAATATATGAAATATAATATAGTATTTGGTTTAAAAAGTACAGCAAATTTTTCATAAATAGAAAGAAAATAATTAAAATAACTAAAATGACGAAAATAATTAAAATAATTAAACTAATTAAATTTTGACATATTTATTTAAACATTGTATAATTGTCAGTAATTTAATAGGCAGAAAGAGGTAATGATGAGTTATTTAGATAACATAAATTCACCGACAGATTTAAGAGAGCTTAATGTAAATGAATTAAAAATTCTTAGCAGTGAATTAAGAGAATATATTATTGAAAGTGTTGCCAAAACCGGCGGACACTTAGCATCTAACTTAGGAGTTATAGAGCTTACCATAGCTTTACATTATTCATTTAATACTCCTTATGACAAAATAATATGGGATGTCGGACATCAGTCATATATACATAAAATTTTAACAGGCAGGAAAAATCAAATGTCTACATTGAGGCAGCTGAACGGATTAAGCGGATTTCCCAAACGTGCTGAAAGTGTTTATGACGTGTTTGACACCGGTCACAGCAGCACATCTATTTCTGCGGCAATAGGAATGGCCAGAGCAAGAGACTTAAAAAGTGAAGATTATGAAGTTGCTGCGGTAATAGGAGATGGAGCACTTACCGGCGGAATGGCATTTGAGGCATTGAACGATGTTGGTCGAAGCAATACAAAGCTAATCATAATTTTAAATGATAACGAGATGTCTATTTCGAAAAATGTGGGAGGCTTATCTCAGTATTTACGTAAATTAAGAACAGATTCAAGATATTTATCTACTAAAAAAGATGTTGAGAAGCTGCTGAATGATATGCCTGTGGGAGGAAGAAGAATAAAGTCGTTTTTAAAAAGAGCTAAAGATGGAATTAAACAAATGGTTGTTCCCGGCATGCTTTTTGAGGAGCTTGGACTTACATATATGGGACCCATTGACGGACACAATATTGAGGAACTTTTACAATCATTCAAAACAGCTAAAAATTTAGAAGGACCAATCCTGATGCATGTTATAACCAAGAAGGGCATGGGATATAAGTATGCGGAGCAAAGACCAAATGAGTTTCATGGTGTTTCCCCCTTTAATGTACTAACGGGAGAAAATTTAAAAAAACCTGCAGGGCCTTCTTATTCGGACGTTTTTGGAGAAAAGCTTTGTAAAATAGCAGAAAAAAATGAAAATGTTGTTGCTATAACAGCGGCCATGACAGATGGAACAGGGCTGACAGGTTTTGCAAAAAAATTTCCTAAACGTACTTTTGATGCGGGAATTGCTGAACAGCACGCAGTAACCATGGCCGCAGGATTTGCCGTTAACGGTGTAACTCCTGTTGTTGCTTTATATTCATCATTTTTGCAGAGAGCATATGACCAGGTTGTCCACGATGTTGCTTTGCAAAATCTTCATGTTATTTTAGCCATTGACAGGGCAGGGTTGGTTGGAAATGATGGTGAAACGCATCAGGGAGTTTTTGATGAAGGATTTTTATGCCAAATACCAAATATGACAGTTATGGCGCCCTGTGATTACAGAGAATTTGAAAACATGCTGGAATATGCGGTAAATCAGTATAGCGGACCCATTGCCATCAGGTATCCAAGAGGAAGCTCAAAGTCAAATATAACCGGAAGTGATACAAAAATTGAAAAAGGCAAAGGTGTAATTGCCGCTCCCGGAAAAGACGTTACAATTATTGCATCCGGGAAAATGGTTAATACAGCATTGGATACAAGAGAAGTTCTTAAAAGTAAAAATATTGATGTTGAGGTCTTAAACCTAAGATTCGCAAAGCCATTAGATAAAGAGCTGATATTAAAATCCGTAAATAAAACAGAAAGAGCTGTTATTATAGACGAAGCATGCTGCTGCGGAGCAGCTTTGATTATTAAAGATGTTATGCCAAAGTCTGTGGATGTAATGCTTAAGACTCTTCCGGATAAATTTATTTCTCATGGTTCGGTAGATGAACTGCTGAATAAAAACGGATTAGATTCACAAAGTATTGCAGAGGACATCGAAAAATGGATGAATAAGTAAGATGTTACTTTGAATAGGAACATCTTTTTATAAATATAACCCAAAAAATATTATTTGCTATTGAAAATTTAAGCATTATACTTTATTATTATTATGTAATTAAAAAATTTTACATAATGGGAATTTTTACTAAGAACTTGTATATTCGGAATATCAATATAAGGATAAAGGGGATCTGATTATGAATAAAATAGAAATAGTTATCAGTGATAAGAAGTATAATGTCAAAACCGATGAAAGTCCCGAATACGTTAAATATATAGAAACTGTAATAAATGAACAAATTAATGTAATAGCAAACTCTAATAAACGATTTAATGAAATGGACAAATTAATACTGTCTTCATTTATAATTGTTGATAAATATGTTAAGCTTACAAACGAGATGAACGATTTCAAAAGTAAAATATCGTCTGATATAAGTGTTCTTGAAGAACAAAAAGAAAAGGCTCTAACAGAAAAAGATGAGGCGATGTCTAAATCTTCGGAAGCAATTCTTGAGAAAGAAAGATATAAGGAAAAGCTTCTGGCAAGAGATAATGACAGAGAGTATTTAAATTCTCAAATATCCAAGCTGCAGGACAAAATAAATGAACAGGAGCAGCAGCTTTTAAAAAGCGAAATGCTGATTAATGAATTAAAAAATAAAAATGAAGAGCTTGAAGAAGTATGCCAGGAACTTAGGAACGAACGTGAGAATTTCACCAGAGAGCTTAGCTTTATGAACAATACAAAAAGCAGTCTTAACGGCAGAATCTCAAAGCTACAGTTAAAGCTTAACGAAAAGGAACAGGTGGTTTCACAGCTTGAAAAGACTGTAAGAGAGTTAAAAAACACTAATGAGGATAAAAGCCAGAAATTATACAATATCGGAGATGAACAGCAGAAGCTGAATTTAATAATCGAATCCAAAGAAAATGACATTGAATCATTAAATAATAAAATAATTGCATTACAGAACAAATTAAATGAAAAGGATGAAGTTATAGGTAATAAAGATAAGGCAATTGCAGATTATAAAAACAGTGCGGATTTATTAAAGAAAAAATATGATGCTGTAAATGATGAGAAGGAAAAGTATTTGGAAGAGCTGTTAATGACAAATAACGATAAAGAGAGTCTGATTAATTCAGTTAATGAATTACAAGAAAAAATAAATCGCAAAGAAGCGGAAAATTTTCAAAATCATTTAGAAATAGAGAAGCTGAAAAAAGATAATAATGAGCTTATGCAGCTTTTAGAAGAAGAAACAGCCAATTAAATTAATAATGGGAACGAATGCGTTCTTTATAAAACAGGAGTAAAAATGAAGCAAAAAGTAGAACTATTGGCACCGGCAGGAAGCATGGAATCCTTTTATGCCGCAGTTAACAGCGGAGCAGACTCAGTGTACCTGGGCGGAAAATTGTTTAATGCCAGAGCAAATTCACAAAATTTTGAGAAGGATGAAATGAGCCATATTATTTCCTATGCCCATAACAAAAATGTAAAGGTATATGTTACATTGAACATTGTATTAAAAGATGCAGAAATAATTGACGCATTAAACTATGCTCAATTTTTATATGAAAATGATGTAGACGCAGTAATAGTACAGGATCTGGGATTATTATTACTGTTAAGAAAACACATACCCGGACTGCCGGTCAATATAAGCACTCAGTCTGTAGTGTATGATGCTTATGGGGTTGATTTTTTTGAGTATTATAATGTGAACAGAGTAATTATGGCCAGAGAAATGCCTCTTGAGCAGCTTAAAGAAACTGTAAAGAATACAAAAACAAAGCTGGAAGTTTTTATTCACGGAGCACTTTGTACCTGCTATTCGGGACAATGCTATATGTCAAGCTTTCTTGGAGGCAGAAGCGGAAACAGGGGAAAATGTGCTCAGCCCTGCAGATTGAGCTACAGTTTTTATGACAAGGAAAATAATCAGCCGGTTGATGAATTCGGAACTATTCCTGTGCTTAGCCTTAAAGATTTTATGGCCGGGGAAACAATAACTCAGCTCATTGAGGTCGGTGTTACCACATTTAAGATTGAAGGAAGAATGAAAGGACCTGAATATACTTCGACAGTTGTTGAATACTACAGAGAGATTATCGACAACTATTATTCAGGCAGGAAAGCAAACTTAAATGATTTGAGGGAAAGAGCAGTTACAACATTCAGCAGGGGATATACAAACTCATATTTAAAGCCGGACAGCAACGATGAAATGTTTGCCAGAACAAGTTCGGGTGTAAAGGGCGAAAACATGGATGAAATCCGTGAAGAAACCTTGGATAAATCTAAAGAATTTTCAAGCTATAGAAGAATAAAAATAAATTTTGAATTGATTCTGAAAGTTGGAGAAATGGCTCGACTGATTGCCACAGACAGTAAAAATACTGTGGAGGTAAAAAGCAGTGAAGCTTGTGAAGTCAGCATCAAAAATCCAATAACCTACGAAATGGTACATGAACAGCTTGGCAAACTTGGCAATTCCATATATGAACCGGGAGTATTGAGCATTGATGCAGATGAAAATGTGTTTGTAAGGAAAAGTACGTTAAACCAGTTGAGAAGAGATGCTGCTGATATGCTGTATAAGATGGGTGCGGTTCACTACAACAGAAAAGAATCAGGGAGCATAACAGTAAATGAAGTATTTTCATCTGAAAATACAAAAAGAACGCTAAGAACGGTTAATCCAAAAATAAGCCTTAAAATAAATGAAAATGATGACTTGTACCTTGCCGATAAACAAAAAGTAAAAAGATTATATGTTCCATATGATTTGGATATGAACTTGGTCAGAGAGGCAAATATTGAAGAAAAGTACTTATATTTGCCGAATATTGTTTCAAATTCACAATATAATACCTTTAAAGAGAACATGGAGCTGTATGAAGATATATTTGACGGCGTATGTGTCAACAATGTGGGAAGCTTTTATTTCTTTTCTGAAAACAGCAGACTTAAGCTTCACTGCGGACAGTTTTTTAATGTAATTAATACATTTTCATCAAGGCTTTTGGAGGAAAGAGGAGCAGAAGGCTTTACATTTTCAGTGGAAGCAAATATAAGGGATATAGAAAGTATTACAAAGCATGCTTCAATAAAAACTGAAATTATTGCTCACCAGTATGTCCAGCTCATGGTCATGAAAAACTGTCCCATGTCAATGTTGAAAAATTGCAGAAACCTTCAGGACTGCAAAGACTGTGCATACAGAAACAAATATTCTCTGAAGGACAGAAAAGGTGTGTATTTTAATGTTGAAAGAGAGAATAGGTTAACACATATATATAATTCAGTTCCGCTGACATTAATAGGTAAGGTGAAAGATTTTATCAATGCAAATATAGAATATTTTATGGTGGATACAAAGTGGCTTGATAGTCCGGAGGAAGTAATTGATGCATTGTATTGCGAAATAAATGGTGTGCAGGTTTCCGGGATACTAAAGGAAAACAGCTTTACCAGAGGTCACTATTTAAAAAACATACTGTAGAGGTAGTTATGATACAAAAATCAAAATCAGTGTTGGAGTTCGATAAAATAATTGAAAAGCTTTCTGAATTTGCGGAAACACAAAAAGGCAAGGAAGAAGTGAGAAAACTTGATGTATCCTCTGACCTGGATGGTGTAAAATTTAAACAAAAACAAACTGCAGAAGCACTTTCCATAATAATTGAAAAAGGTTCACCTCCCTTGGGGGGAGTAACCGATATAAAAGAATATGTAAAAAGAGGGTCTGTGGGAGGAATAATATCCTTAAGAGGCTTGTTAAGCTGTGCAGATACACTGAGGGCAGCAAGACTTGTAAGGAATTATGTGCTTTTGGACAGCAAAGAAGATGTTCATCATGAACTTTTAGAGGAACTGTGTTTAGATATATATTCGAACAAAGAAATCGAAGATAAAATTTATGATGTCGTAATAAGCGAAGAAGAAATAGCAGATGATTCAAGCCCGGATTTAAAACGAATAAGAAGAGAAATACAATTAAAACAAAATTCCATAAAAAATAAAATTAATCAAATTTCAGGCTCGTCAACCATGCAGAAATATCTGCAGGAAAATATAGTAACCATGAGAAATGACAGATATGTGATTCCTGTGAGAAAGGAATACAGAAGCATGGTTAAAGGAATCGTACATGACCAGTCTTCAACCGGCTCCACATTATTCATTGAGCCTATGGCAATTGTTGAAATGACCAATGAGATATCAGAATTAAAGATTGATGAAAAAAAAGAAGTGGAAAGAATACTTTTAGAACTGAGCTGTATGATAGGAGACATTGCCTCTCAGATGATATCAAACCAGGAAATACTTACACAGCTTGACTTTATATTTGCTAAAGGTAAGTATGCCATAAGCATCAACGGCATAGAGCCAAAAGTAAATGACAGAGGATATATACGAATAAAAAAAGGAAGACATCCTCTGATAAATCCCGAGGTAGTTGTTCCAATAGACGCATACCTGGGGGATGAGTTTACAACATTAATTATTACAGGCCCAAATACCGGAGGAAAAACGGTTTCATTAAAAACCCTTGGGCTGTTTACCCTTATGGGAATGGCAGGACTTCATCTTCCGGCAGAATACGGTACGGAAATATCTGTTTTCAGTGCAGTTTATGCGGATATTGGAGATGAACAGAGCATTGAGCAGAGCCTCAGTACTTTTTCATCTCATATGACAAATATTGTTAAAATAATGAAGGAAGTTGATGAAAAGTCTTTTGTCCTGTTTGATGAGCTGGGTGCGGGAACAGACCCCACAGAGGGTGCAGCCCTTGCCATAGCCATACTTGAAACTCTTCACCAAAGAAAAATAGTTACTGCCGCAACCACCCACTACAGCGAGCTTAAGCTCTATGCTTTGACTACAGAAGGAGTTATTAACGGAAGTGTGGAATTCAATGTGGAAACATTAAGTCCAACCTACAAGCTGCTCATAGGTGTGCCGGGGAAATCAAATGCATTTGAAATATCAAAAAAACTGGGGCTGGACCAGAAAATTATAGATAAGGCAAGACAAACCATTGAAACAGACAAGGTAGAATTTGAAGATGCCTTAAGACAAATAGAAGAAAGACGCATTTACATTGAGGAAAAGAAACGTGAAATAGATAGATTGAATGAAGAAAGCCAAAAAAAACATTCAAGCTTCATCGACAAAGAAAGAAAATCTCTTGAAAAAAGCGAAAAGATGATTAATGATGCAAATTATGAAGCAAGAAAAATTGTTGAAAATGCAAAAAAAGAAGCTGCAGAAATCATTAAGGAACTCAGGAAGCTAAGTGCGGACATGGGTAAGGACAAAGTGCGCCGGGTTAATGAATTAAGACAAAGCCTGAATGATAAAACCAAAGACCTGGAAGAAAACCAATATACAGATCAAATTTATGAACAGGATAACTATGATGATCAAACACCTTTGTCAAATGGGGATGCTGTACTGGTAAGAAATCTGAATCAAAAGGGGCACATAATTTCTGACGTTGACAATTCTCAAAATGTAATGGTTCAGGTCGGTGTTTTGAAAATGAAAGTTAAAAAGTCTGATTTGGTAAAAATTAAATCTGATGAGGAGGAAAAGCAGCGAACAAATACCTCCCGGATGATTAAGCTTAAGACTTCCTCCATAAACCCTGTGATAGATTTGAGAGGATTAAATCTTGATGAAGCTTTGCTTGAACTTGATAAATATCTGGATGATGCCTTCATGTCCAACTTAAACGAAGTACAGGTAATCCACGGTAAAGGTACAGGAGTATTAAGGGAAGGAATAACTCAATTTTTAAAGAAGCACAAGCACGTTAAGGACTATAGACTTGGCACCTTCAACGAAGGTGGAGATGGAGTAACAATTGTGACGTTTAAATAGTAGAAGCTTATATAAATAAGTTTTATTAACACTATCAAGGATAGGAGGACAAGTTTATGTCGATATCAACAAAGGAAGCAAGGGCTCATATTGAAATGGTGCCAAGAGCCGGTCTTGGTTTTTTCCCTACGCCGTTATATAAGCTTGAAAAAATGTCAAAAGAGCTTGGAATCAATCTCTTTATTAAAAGAGATGATTTTACGGGAAAAAATCTCTTTGGCGGTAACAAAACCAGGAAGTTGGAATTTCTGATAGGCAAGGCAATTGAGGGCAAATGCGAATATGTTTTTACTTATGGTGCAACTCAGTCCAATCATGCAATGCAGACTATATGGAGTGCAGTTTCAAACGGCCTTAAGCCTGTGGTATATCTTGCGGCAGTAGTTGAACCTGATGAGAAAGATATGAGGGCGAATCTTTTGCTGGATAAAATTTTTGATGCGGAAATACATATAGTCAGATTAAAGAATGGTGAAACATTTGAGGAAGCAGAAAAACGCTCCTTTGTTCTTGGAGCAGAACATATTAAAAGGCTTGAAAAAGAAGGGCATAAATGCATGGATATTCCTATGGGCGGTGCAAACGATGTGGGGTCTGCAGGTTATATAGCAGGGATGACAGAATTGTGTGAACAGGCTACAGTCATTGGAGTTGATTTTGACTATCTGTATCATTCCACAGGCTCCGGCGGAACAATGGCTGGGCTTGTTGCAGGAAGGAACCTTCTTGGTATGAATACGGTTATCAGATCAATTGCAGCTCTTGATACAGGCGAAAAATATGTATCAAATGTGACAGAGTTAGCTAATGGAGCATTGGATTACCTGAATTTTGAACCATTGGTCGAAGAAAAAGACTTTAATGTCGACACAGGATTTTATGCTCCCGGATATGAACGCCCCAGTGACGGTGCTACAGAAGCAATCAAGATGCTGGCAAAGAATGAAGGTATACTGGTAGATCCTGTTTATTCAGGGAAGGCTCTTGCCGGATTGATTCATGATGCAAGGACAGGGAAAATACAGGGCGGAAGTAATGTTGTATTCCTTCATACAGGCGGAGCAACAGCGTTATTTGCTGAAAAGGAGATCCTGGGCGGTATCATTTAGCTTAATATAACCCCACAGGTGAATAATACCTGAATATTCATCTGGGAGGTTATAAAAGAATAACAGGACGATAGTGTCCTATTTTTTCATAAAATTACTTAATTGATAATTTATTATTCTTTAATTAATTTCTTTTTCCAGATTCTTTAACTCACTGTCTTCAAGGTCTGTTGCAAATTTAATTGTTTCAAAATAAGCATCGGTTCTTAACAATTTTGATTTCAAAAAATTAAATTTGGAGGAAACATGTTAAAGCGAATTATTTTATGTATATTTATTTTTTTCATTAGTATTCAAGTCACAGCTTGCGGTAATGAAGAAATAAAAAATGATGAAAAAGGAATAACTGATAAAAACTTGTATGATGAGTTGCTGAAAATCTCAGGAAAAGACAAATTATATAAAAAGGATTTCGTTGACCTGGAATGCCTTGAACTTTCTAATTGTAATATTTCAAGTATCAGAGGATTAAATAAGTTTGATTTAACTAATTTAAAAATCCTTGATATATCCGGAAATAATTTAATATTCATTGATGAAGATTCGCTTCAGGGGTTTGAAAGTCTTGTGGAATTATCGCTTTTTAGTAACAACATGGAAAGAATAGAAATCAAAAATTTATCTAATTTGAAATCTCTTGATTTATCAGACAATAACTTTAAAAATTCTAATGATTTAAAAATTAATAACTTATATTCCCTTGAAGAATTATCTTTAGATTCGGCAGTTTATTTTGACTTGGACGGGAATCTGTTTGATGGACTTTATAATTTAGAACAGTTGAGATTATCCAATAATGAAATAAAGAATATTAAAAACAATACTTTTTCAGGATTAAACAGCCTTAAATATATTACTGCCTATGCAAGCAAAATAAAGAATATAGAATATGATGCGTTTACTGGCATGGAATCTCTTAAGGAACTGGACTTATCAGGTAACGAACTTGAATTTTTTTATGTATCTACTGTTCCCAAACTTGAAAAGCTTATTTTATCTGCAAATAGAATATACTATATGAGAAGCATAAGTTTAGACAGTTTTCCTGATATTATTACACTTGACCTGACAAATAATATTATAAAAGATATTACTAAAGATGATTTTAAAAATATGACAAAATTAAAGGAACTGTCTCTGACTGGTAATCAAATTTATGTTTTGCCCGAGGATGTGTTTATGTATTTAGATAATATAGAACAATTATCATTAGGCAGAAATAATATTGATGAATTACCAAAAAATGTTTTTGCAAATTTACATGACCTAAAACGGCTATATATTTTTGAAAATAATCTTCAGAAATTACGCAAAGAAGACTTTATTAATCAAAAAGAACTCATTTATCTGGATGTGAGTTTTAACGACATTTCGTATATAGAGGACCATGTATTTGAAGATATGGTTCAATTAGAATGTCTTAATTTAAGAAAAAATCAATTAAAGGAGTTACCTTTATTAAAAAGCATGGTAAATTTTCAGTATGAAAATTTTTATAACGTAGAATATCACATGGAGACAAATTTTATGGAAAATTTCCTTAATAAAGAGGATTTTCTCCATAGCTTGCCTGAGCATTTGCTATCAAATCAGGAATGGATTGATACACAAGTGAGCTCACAATACAAATAACCATTTTAAAGAGTGCGGTTACTTAATAATCAACCGCACTTCTTATCGAATTTTTATTTTTTTGAAGGAACTTCAACTACTTTTGTGGCAATATTCTCATTAAACGCAAAATCGTGCTCAACGAAAATCATGGTTGGTTCGAATTTCCTGATTAGCTCTTCAATTTGAATTCTGGAATATATATCGATAAAGTTTAAAGGTTCATCCCATATATAGATGTGAGCACTTTGAGACAAGCTTCTGGCAATCAATACCTTCTTTTTCTGCCCTTCACTTAATTCCTCCAGGCTTTTGGAGAAATCGTCAGAATTCATATCAAGTTTGGCAAGCAATGTCCTGAATATGCTTTCATCAATATTTCCATTAGTTATAAAATCTGAAAATGACCCCTTTAAAAACCGAGTATCCTGAGGAACATAAGATATATTTAAATTACTTCCTATATTTACGATTCCGTCATATTTAATACTTTCTCCGGTCAGTATCTTTAATATGGTAGACTTGCCTGAGCCGTTTTTCCCTCTCAGTGCTATTCTGTCACCGCTATTGATGGAAAAGCTTAAGCTGTCGATAACCTTTTTTTCATTAAAAGCAACATTAAGGCTGTCAATATTAACAAGGGTGTTTTTATGATAATTCATGGGAAAAACCTTTAAAGAATCATACTTCTCAATATTTTTAAGAAGACTTCTTTTTTCGTCTATCGAAACTTCCTTGCGGTTTTCAATAGATTTTGCACGTTTCATCATCTTGGCTGCCTTGTGTCCCACAGCACCCCTGTCACCTACATGCTGCCCGATTTTAGATTTCTCAACCATGTCGCTCCAGCCGGCAGTGCGCCTGAAGGATTCCTCAAGCCGGGTTATTTCCCTTTTTAGTTTTTCATTCTTATTTATTTCAAGATTGTCCTGTCTGACCTTGTTTTCCTTCCAACTGGAGAAATTGCCCTTTTGAACTTCTATGTTATTTTTATTAATAGAAAGTATATGGTCCACCGTGCTGTCAAGAAAATGCCTGTCGTGGGAAACAAGGATAAATCCTTTCTTAGAGCTCAGATATTCGGCAACGCTGCTTCTCCCTTCCAAATCAAGATGATTGGTAGGCTCATCAATTAACAGGAAGTTGTTCTTTTTTAAAAACAGTGCCGCAAGCTGTACCTTCGTTCTTTCGCCGTTGCTCAAGGTTTTAAAAGGACGGTATAAAACATCTGTGTCCACCTGTAGCTTTCTGATTTCTTTTTCAATTAGTTCGTTAATGATGTAGCCGTCATTTAAAATATATAAATCTAAAACTTCTCCGTATTTTTTCATGGAGCTTTCTGAGTTTTCCTCAATACAGCGGTTCATTTCTTTTTCCCACAAGTCAAAAGGCGCTATGGCGTTTCTTGCCACATCAATGGTATTCAATTCCTCATTAGTTTCAAATGGGAAATAATCAAAGTCTGTTACAGCAGTTATTGTACCGCTGTAGCTGTACACACTCATTAAAAGCTTTAAAAAGGTAGTCTTGCCTCTTCCGTTTCTTCCGATGAAGCCCAGCTTCCAGTCTGTATCAATTTCAAATGACGTGTTCTCAAATATATTTTCATAGTTTGTTTCGTATGAGAATGTCAGGTTGTTCACACTTATTAAAGACATAAAAAAATCCCTCCTTTAGATTCAGAGAGAAAATTAACACCATAATAATTTTTATAATTTAACAATTTAACAATTATTTTATTATACTAAAAAAAGGCATGGATTAATTTACTCTCATTTCATGAATTATGCCATAGTCAGGCATTTAAATATTCATTTACATATAAAAGCAAATTATCTAATCATTCCTTTTCCTTTCCGTTTTTAATTTATTTTTATTATAACGGATGAAATATCAAATGTCAATTTTTAAATTACTTTTGCATTTTATTACCTAAACTATTATAATAAAATACAAAATACATAAAATACAAGAAAACAGGAAACAAAGGGAGGTATTATGGAACGAGAAATAGTAAGATTAGATATGGACAGAGATTTTGAAGCGTTTGAAGAATTATCGGTAATATCCTTTGGAGAAAATACAAACAGCAAAAAGGAAATGTATGAATGGCTTTTTGATAAAAACCCTTATAATAAATCAGGCAACATGATGTACCTATTAAAGGAAGGGGATAAAGTTATCGGCTGTGACGGTCTTTTGCCAAATGAGCTTTATGTAAACGGAAAAACTCTTTTAGCTGCTCATTCGGTTAAATCTATGACTCATCCTGACTACAAGAAGCAGGGCATCTTCAGGCAGATGACACAAAATTCATGTGAAAGAGGTCTTAAGGATGGTGTGGATGTTGTAATAGGTCTTGCAAATGACCAGTCATATCCTGCATATCAAAGATTTGGATGGCCTACATTATTTGAAAAGGAAGCATATGTAAAGCCTATATTAATAAAAAACATACTTAAAAGAAGGATAAAGGTAGGGTTCCTGTCATCCCTTGGGAATTCAATCTATGCCGCATATATGAAGAACAGGCTGAACAGCCGGATGGACAAGGAAATAAAATTTGAAATACTCAACAGTGTTCCTCAGAGTATTCAGGGATGCTGGGACAAGTACAAATCAAAATATAACGTTCTGCTGGTTAGGGATTATAAATACTGCAATTATAGATACAACGAACGTCCGGATGTTAACTATGTCACCATACTCGCAAAATTAAACAATGAAATTATAGGCTTTTCTGTTTTACATAATTCTGTGGCAAATGGCTCAAAAATGACTTCTGCCGTTGAATTTTTCACGGACCCTACAAATGAAAGGTTCATAAAGGCACTTGCCAATGGAGTTTCAAAGTATTGCTATGATAACGGTCTGGAATATGTTGTAATAGGCACCGGGCTTTATGGTAAATATAAAGAGGTTCTCTTAAACAACGGATTTATGATTACAAGAAAGCCCCCTAAAAACAATATGATGATTGCCAATGTGCTTTCCGACAAGGTTACACTAAAAGAAATAACAGGTCATGACAAATGGCATATAACCCAGGGAGACGGAGAAACAGAGCTGGATCTGTAACAGTTGCTGAGCGACGGGTGAACCGTTGCATCCTTGTTGATTATTGACATTGAAATAGGGCTGTGTTAATATTACTAAAATATTATAAATAACAAGGAATAACTATGGAGGGTTAAGATGGATTTTAAAGAAAAAGTAGCTGAGTTATTTACATCAATAGAAAATGAATTATCCATGGATGATGCTCTTGCATTAATAGAGACGCCACCCAGTCAGGATATGGGAGATTATGCCGTTCCATGTTTTAAATTTGCAAAAAAATACAGAAAGTCTCCTGCTGTTATAGCTTCTGAAATAGCAGATAAAATCGGGACAATAGAAGAATTTGAAAAAATAGAAAGTGCGGGACCTTATGTGAATTTTTTCGTAGATAAAAAGCATTTTGCAGAAAAAATATTAAAAGAAGCATATAAAGAAAAGGAAAACTACGGAAGTACCAATGTAGGAGAATGTAAAAACGTAATTGTAGAGTTTTCTTCTCCGAATATTGCAAAGCCATTTCATATTGGACACATCAGGACTACAATTATAGGAAATTCAATAAGTAAAATTTATAAATATTTAGGATACAATACAATAACTATTAATCATCTGGGAGATTACGGAACACAGTTCGGGATGCTGATATCAGCATACAAGAAATGGGGAAGTCCTGAAGTTGTGCAGGAAATAGAAAAAAATCCTATTCAGGAGCTGTTAAAGCTATATGTTCGCTACAATCAGGAAATTGAAACGCATCCTGAATACAAGGAAGAAGCAAGATATTGGTTCAAAGAACTGGAAAGTGGGAACGAAGAGGCTAAAAGACTTTGGACTTGGTTTAGAGAAGTAAGCTTGAAAGAATTCAACAGAGTATATGACATGTTGAACATTAAATTTGACTCCTATGCGGGAGAAAGCTTTTACTCGGACAAAATGCCTGCAGTTATAAAAGAATTAGAAGAAAAGGGACTCTTGAAAGATTCGGAAGGAGCTAAAATTGTAGAGCTTCAACAATACGGTCTTACAGATGCAGTTATTCAAAAAAGCGACGGCTCTACTCTTTATGTAACCAGGGATATTGCCGCTGCCATGTACAGGAAAAAAACATATGATTTTTATAAAAACATTTATGTGGTAGGTGCTCCACAGAAATTACATTTTGAACAGTGGAAAAAAATAATTGAATTAATGGGATATGACTGGGCAGATGACTGCGTACACGTTATGTTCGGTACAGTAAGCCTTGAGGACGGAGTGCTGTCGACTCGTAAAGGACGTGTTGTTTTCCTGGAGGATGTTTTAAATAAAGCAATAGAAAAAACAATGGATATAATCAACGAGAGAAACTCAGAGCTTGACAACAAGGAAGAAGTTGCAAAGCAAGTGGGTATAGGAGCTGTTATCTTCCAGGAACTATTCAACAACAGGATCAAGGACTATACTTTTTCATGGGATAAGACACTGAGCTTTGAAGGAGAAACAGGACCATATGTCCAATATACATATGCAAGAACCTGCAGTCTTCTTCGAAAGGGAGAAATGGAACTGACTGACAATGTTGACTATTCAATATTAACTGATAAAGAATCATTCAATGTTATTAAGAAGCTTGAAGGGTTTAAGGCTGCCGTTCTTAGTGCCCATGACAAATATGAGCCTTTCTTTATAACAAGGTATATCGTCAGTCTGGCACAGGAATTCAACCGATTTTATCATGAATGTCCCATAGTTGTAGAAGACATAGAAGTGAAAAAAGCAAGATTGCTGTTAACCCAATCGGTTAATACCGTGTTAAAAAAAGGTATGGAACTTCTGGGCATGGAGACACCTGAAAAAATGTAAAATCGTTGGTGAACGAACATTGGAGTATTGAAATTGAGCAGTTTTATAATGAAATTATTTATTAATTTATTGCTGATGTTTCATTTCCCCATCGTTCAACAATACTTGTCAGCTTTCATCATTGACCTTATTGTACAGCAAATTTATAATTAGCTAAAACATAAGGGGTGATGAAATGAAACATGAAAAGTACCTGACAATACTTCTTGTAATTTGCTTTCTGTCCTATTTCATGATGGTTAATCTGAGCATGACTGCGGGAGCCGAAGACTTGTCCGATTATCAGGTCAATAAAGATGTAAATAAAAGAGATGCATTAATATATACATTAAGAAATTCGTTTTTAGAAGAGAAGATGTTAACGGAGTTTACACATGTATTAACAAACCTTGACTACAGCGACTGTGAATTTATTATTAATGAATGTAAATCGCAAAATCTGGATCCATTCATCATATTGGGAATTATAAAAAAAGAAAGTGATTTTGATCCCAATGCAAAGGGTGCAGCAGGAGAGAGGGGTCTTGGACAGCTGATGGAGAACACTGCAAGACCTGTTGCCGAGAATTTGGGATATGTTTATGATGCTGACAAGCTTTTTGATGCAAGGTATAATTTAAAGCTTACCATAACTCAGCTATCATATCTGATGAACATATATGGCAACGATGTACATAAGGCACTGACAGCTTACAATAGAGGGCAGAAAGGGCTGGAAGAATACATGAAGCACAGTGAAGGAAATTCAGCCGTCAGTGATTATTCAGTGAAAGTAGTTAAACTTGCAGAGGATTACAGAGTTAGTTTTAATAAATGAATTTTGCTTTAATGTTTTACAAACAGGTAAATAGAATGTATAATAGAATCACGGCTTATACTGGTAAACTTCAAATGCGTGCAAATATTTGTACGTAACATAGAATCAGTATATTATGAATTAGTATTAGCCGAGATTCTATTTAATTTTGTAATTATTAAGGAGCAATTATGCTTTCTAAAATACAAGGACTTCTTAAATATTGTTATAATGACAGTACATGTGATAAGTTGCCGGACATGGGACTTCAATTATTTCTTTTATCATCAAAATCATTGGTTCCCTATGAAGATAAAATAGGATGTATGTTTGATATAACAAGGTATGAAAAAGAAATTGAACTTTTCAAATATTATATGAACGGACATGATGATACTTTAGGATATTATTTTGCCAATAAAAAGCCATCGGGAAGGAAGGATGAACTGCTTGAGTGTAAAATTATTCCTGTTGCAGTATCTAATACTGACTGGGATGTTTTATTAAATGAAGCATTAAAATCTGTTTTCTTTTTCTCAACAAACAAAGATACAATTTTAAATGCAATTATTATTAGTTCATCAGTTAAGGAATATTTGGAAGATAACGATACAGACAGTATGAATGAAGTAACGAAGGAAAGGCTCATAGGCTTTTCACTTAAAGATTTTTTAAATAACAACAATCTTTCTATAAACAAAGAAGGCTTAATAGAGTTTGAAAAAGAAAGAGTGAAAATGCTTTTAAAATATGAACCTATAATAGATGATTTAAAAGAAAAATATAAAGTGCTTAAATATATATATGATGAAAGCAAATCAAACGAAGAAATGGTCGACGAAACCGTGCTGTCAAGCTTTTCTTTATATCTTTTTAAGCTTCGTAAAGGTATAATAAGTCCGGAAAAACTTAAAATATCCAATAATGATGTTCCGGAGTTCAGGGAATTTCTGAAACATTCTTCATTTGTGCATCCGCTTTTAGGCAGGTGTGTAGTATTGAAAAGAGGAGAAAAGGAAGTAATATTAAGAAATAAATCAGGACTTATGAAGGTGAACATATGAAAGCATTGCTTGTAACTCTTGACTCAAAGTTCATTCACGCCAACCTTGCAGTAAGATATTTGAAAAAATTCTGCGAAGATAGGGATTATGGTAATTATGAGATTGAAATAAAAGAGTTTACCATTAACCAGAAACAAGAATATATACTTAGTGAAATATTTTCTGCAAGAGCAGATTTAATATGTTTTTCAACCTATGTATGGAATGTAGAGTATATTAAGGAACTTGCATACATAATAAAAGAAGCAAAAAATAACATTAAAATTCTATGCGGCGGACCTGAGGTTTCATTTGAAATAGAAAAATTTATGAAAAATGCTCCCTTTGTTGATTATGTTATCTTTGGTGAAGGAGAGCTTACATTCAGGGGATTTCTAAACGAGTACACAAAGAAACATCCTGAGTTTGACAGCGTTAATGGGCTTGCTTTCAGAGATTGCAAAAATAATGATAAAATAATAATCAATCAGCAAAGAGAACCTATCTCAAATTTAGATATAATAAATTATCCCTATGAAAAAAATGAAAATTTTGAGGATAAAATTATTTATTACGAATCGTCCAGAGGCTGCCCTTTCAGCTGCAGCTTTTGCATGTCTTCCATTGATAAAAAAATGAGGACATTTTCAATGGACAGGGTTAAAAGAGATTTATCCATTCTTTTAAATACAAAGGCAAGGCAAATTAAGTTTGTTGACAGAACCTTTAACGCAGATTACAAAAGATCCATGGAAATAATAGACTTTATAACTGAACACAACAAAAACAATATGACAATTCATTTTGAAATTACAGCAGATATTATAAATGATGAATTTTTAAGTTATGTCACTAAGCTTCCGGTCAATATGTTTCAGTTTGAGATTGGAGTGCAGTCGTTAAATGAATTAACCTTGTATGAAATAAACAGGCATATGGATATTGAAAAACTGTTCAGGGTGGTTGAAGAAATTATAAACGGAAAAAATATTCATGTACACCTTGATTTAATTGCGGGACTTCCGTATGAGGACTACAATTCATTCAAAAAATCCTTTGATGGAATACATAAGCTTCATGGTGAAAAAATACAGCTTGGTTTTTTAAAGGTTTTAAAAGGTACAAAAATCTATGGAGATACTGAGAAGCATGGAATAAAGTACAGGAATATTTCTCCGTACGAAGTAATAAGTACAAAATATATTTCTGCTGAAGAGCTGTTAAAGCTTAAAAATATAGAAGAGCTAATAGATAAATATTATAATGAAAAATATTTTGAAAAAACCCTTGAATATATATTAAAAAACCTATATTCAAAGTCAGCATTTGAGTTTTATGAGGATTTCAGCCTTTATTGGCAGCAAAACGATTTGTACAGGATGTCTTACAGCAGAAAAAAGCTTTACAAAATACTGTTTGATTATATAAAAAGTAATAATAAACTGACTGAAGAATTTATTTCATGTTTAAGGTATGATTATGTATTCAATAACCAATTTGAAGAACTGCCTGATTTTTTAAATAAAGAATCAGAAAATAAATATAAATCAATTAAAAAATCCCTGGCGAATGACCAGGAGTTTTTAGACACATATTTTAAGAATACAGTTCCGGGAAGCAAAATTGTAAATGAGTTCAGAATAATAACTATTGAAAACAATGCGGTGCTTTTTATTTATTTCGATAAGAACAATATATTTAACAGATGCAGAACATATATTATAAATGATTTTTTAAAGGAGAAGATATGAACAAAAAGGATGAGTATTTCCAAGAGCTTTATGAAAAAAAAAGAAATGATATTTCATTTATTTCTCTGAAAAAGGGAGCGGCAATTAAGTTCAAGGACAGGACTTTTAAGACAGATAAAGAGCTCCCCATTCCAGTAAGAATTCAAAGACTCCTGGAGGATATAAAAAAGCAGGATGAGATGGATGGTATAACGTTAAATAATATCATTGACGGGATTATATACATAATAGGAACAGATACCAACTTTGGTTTTTTACAGGATTATGAAAGAATGTTAGAAGATCTTAATTTTGGTATTGAGTCATACATTGTATATTGTATAAATAATTTTGAAGAAGATGAATATGAGGATGCAGTGATTTATGGCAAGGCACTGGTTAATACAAGTGAAAACGAAAAAAGCTGTTTTGCCTATGCTTCTGTTTTAGAAAATATGGGATTAAAATACGCCGGAGAAGGCAGTGAACAAAAAAGTCAGTACTATCTTGAAGAAGCAAATATATACTATGAAAAATGTCTGGATTATGATGATAAGTTTGCACTTGCTTATTATAAGCTGGGATTTTATTATAAAAGAAGCGGTCAGTATGTAAAGGCGGAGCTTGCTTGGAATAAACACCAGTTAACGGATGATGATGCTTTAAGAGTAGATGAAATTAGAAATGAAATGATTCTGCTCAAGCCATATGTTGATTTTGAAAATGGATACAATCTTGTGTTAAAGGAAAAACCGGAGGAAGGTTTGGACTTGCTGCTGCCGTTGGTAAAGGAATTTGGAAGCTGGTGGAATTTATTGTTTTTTATCGGACTTGCATACAGAATGTTAGAGCAGTATGACATTGCAGAAACATATTTTGAAAATGTATTGAAGTTAGAAGAAGATCAGAAGGATACTTTAAATGAGCTTGGATTATGCAAACTTTGCAGGGGTAAGTATGTGGAAGCCGCCGAGTTGTTTACGGATTTATTGAACATAGACCCCGGAAATTGTGAAGTATTTTGCAACCGTGCAGTAGCATATATGTATAACGACCAATTAGACAGGGCAGGAGAGGATATTCAGACAGCATTAAAAATTAATCCCAATGATTCAGTAGCTCTTAGCATAAAAGAGGAATTAGATAAATAAGAAAAAACTTTTATTAAATAGAAAATTGGGATTGACATGGATAATTTGTTGAGATAAAATATAAAACCTGACTTTGGTATC
>DHUT01000095.1:0-28496 GCA_002409285.1 Firmicutes bacterium UBA5227
TGGTTCGATTCCGCGTTTGGGCATTAAACAGAAGAACTCATACCATGTATGAGTTCTTCTGTTTATTTTTTAAAATGTTTTTTCACCTTTAAAAACAGATGTCAATATGTCATTTATTATATTTAAAACATTGTTATAAAACATTTTACCGTTGAATTTTATAGGAATCAGATTTCGTTTTATTCCCTGCACGGCGGTGTATGTTTTAATATTAAAATCATTGTTATCCACATAGTAAAATTCGTTTATGTTATCGTCCTTGAAAAAGTTCATTGGTATATTCAGTTCCATTATCTGTGCGGTTGAACTTATATGTAGGTTATAATTAAATGACCTTTGAAAATAATCGGTTTCATAGCCTGTAATAATGTTTAATTTGCAGTGGAGATTATTTTTTTTAATCTTAAAGTCTTCAGCATTTATTTTTACAATCAAATTCTCGTAATATAGCACAGTATCATATAAATCAATAATGCAGTTAAATAATATGGGAAGATTAAAAACATCCTCATAATTGTGCTCAATTATTAGTCGGGAAAATTCATTTCTGGGTTCAGTCCGATAAGCCTCATACAACGTAATAACATCTTCGCCGCAAATTACGTCATTTCTGTTTATTCCAAAATATTTCTCTACAGATTTAAGCTTTAAGCTATCAGTGTCAATTTTATTTTTCAATTGTCTGAGCCAGTTGTACAAGTCAATTTTTATGTAAGAGTTAAAATCAATATTTATATTGTGTTTTTGAGCTTTATTTATGAGAAATGGAATGTCAAAGCTGTTTCCGTTATATGTTATAACATATTTTTTCATGCAAATTAAGTCCCTTAAATATTTTATTGCTTCCGGTTCATCAATTTTGTACTGGCAAAATATTTGATGTATTTTATAGGAGCCATTATCATAAATAAGAACCGTTATGGAAATAATATCTGAATAGCTTCGACTAAGCCCTGTTGTTTCAATGTCTATAAAGAATGCCTCTTTAAATATGCGGTCTAAGTTTTCATTTGATGTTAATTTATTTATTTCTCTATATTCTGTAATCATTTTTTCTCCGATTTCCGTACAAAAACCCTTTGATTAATTTCCCCATACTTGGTAGAATTAACCGAGGTGTGCAATGTACATATTAATTACGATTTTTGCAGTTTATGCAATGGGAATAATAGCATATGAGCATGGATTTTTCGGTTATTTATTTACTGCTATTTTTGTTTTACTCATTTTTAATTCCATTGTTAACAAACGCTATTTATATAATACGGTATTAATTTCTTTCCTTATTTTATCATTCATCAATTGTAAATACAATTCCAAATATGTACTGACGCAATATATTTATTCAGATGCGGAATTTGAGGCTAAAATCAGGACGAAAAATAAAACAAATCCCGATTCTTTATATGAAAGCTATAACGCTGAGATAACAGCTGTTAATAATAAAAAGCTCCAAACAAAAGAAAATACAATAATTTATTTTAACAAGGACATTGAGGTAAAAGAAAATAGTATTGTTTCATTTAAAGGAAGTGTTGCAGGCAGCAGCTTCAGTAAAAACAAAATGCTTTTCAATTACGAAAACTTTCTGAGAACTAAAAAGGTTGGTGCTGTTATTTTTGCGAAAAGTAATATTAACACTATAAAAACTGATTATTCATTTTTGAATAAGGTATCTGTCAGATTCAGAAATTATACAGAAAGTACCTTTTATAACTCCTTGAATAAAAGAAATGCAGATATTATATTGTCAATTATTCTGGGAGATGTGGATTATTTAGACGAAGGTCTGTATGACAACATAAAAATAATGGGATTAGCACATATATTTGCAGTTTCGGGCAGCCATATAGTCCTTATGTATGGATTTTTGCTTACGGTACTTAAATATTGCTGCATAAGACGCAGAATAAGCTGGGTAATAACCTGGAGCCTTATTTGGTTTTACGGTTTTTTAATAGGCTTTCCCATATCTGTCATGAGAGCATTGGTTATGTTCACGCTATTGTTTGGCTCAGAGGTGCTTTATAGAAAGTATAACTCTTTAAATTCAATAGGTCTTGCTGCCCTTGTATTAACTTTGTATAATCCCTTCTGGCTGTTTGATGCCGGATTTTTATTATCTTTTTCAGCCGCACTCAGTATGATAATTTACAATAAATATATTGTAAATCACTTATTGACGAAAAATGGTGCCTTGAGAAGTTTGTATATGAACCTGTTTTTGCAGTTGTTTACATTACCTGTTGTGTCATACTATTTTAATTTTATGCCTGTAATGGGCATTATATATAATATTTTGCTTCTTCCCGTCTTTACTGTTATTATTATATATGGATTTATGCTTTTGATGTTAAACGGAGTCGCTCCTGTAATATTGAGTATTCCTTTTAAAATTTTTAATTACATACTGTACAGCTTAAGATATATTATAGATTTTACAGACAATCTTATTTTTAAAGGTATTACCATGCCATCCATGTCTATAAGCATGATAATATTTTTTTACACGATGGTGTTTTTTATGATATATTTATATAACAACAAGACTTTTATTGTAAAGAGGTATGGATTGATAGCGTTAATCAGCTTTTGCAGCTTAAATTTTGTTATTTTACCTTCAGTTGACAGCAGTCTTTATTTTAACGTGGTTGATGCGGGACAAGGCCTATTTACGATGGCTAAATATAAAAATACATGCATGATTTTTGATTGTGGCAGTACAAGCAGTAAGAACTTCGGAGAATATACCGTTGTGCCATATTTGACAAAACACGGTATTAGAAATATATCTAAAATATTTATAAGCCATTGGGACTATGATCATTATTCCGGGTTAGAGGACTTATTTAACAGCAATGTACAGGTAAAAAAAATTCTTGCTCCACGACATAATGAGGAAATAATGAGAGAAAAAGAAATATTGTGCAAAGGTAACAATTTAAAAATCGAGAATCTAAAAATTAATATTTTATGGCCTGATAAAAAATATGATGAAGACAATATAAACAATTCATCCCTTGTAATAAAGCTTCAGTATTATAATAAAAGCATACTGTTGACGGGAGATATAGAAGAAAGCGTTGAAAATATGCTGGTCGATATTGGGCATTCCGATGTATTAATTGTCCCTCATCACGGAAGTAAGACATCATCTACCGACAATTTTGTTCAAAGGGTAAAACCGGATATTGCAGTAATGAGCTATGGTAAAAACAATTACGGCATACCGTCCGATGAAGTTATATACCGGTACGAAAAGGCAGGCAGCGTTGTATTATCAACATTTAATGAAGGAGAAATAAATTTTATTTTAAAAAAAGATAAAATATATTATAATACATATACAAATGAAAAATCAGGCAACTATTATGAACTGTATTTAGAAGGAATTTTGAATAATTCAATGAATTTTTGTTTGCTGCTGTATTGTATAATTAAGGATGGTAAGTGCTATGAGTTACAAAATTATAACAGATATGATTGAAAGGGATAAGGTTCCTAACTGCATAATACTTTACGGAACCGAAGAATATTATATTGATAGTGCGGTTAAAAGCTGCAAAGAAAAGTATGTGGACGAAAATTACGAAAGCATGAATTATATGGAGTTTGACAAAATAGAAAAGAACTTTGACCAATTTTATGAATTTGTAATGACATTTCCTTTTATGTCCGAAAAAAAAGTGTGTGTTGTGAAGGAAGCAGTTTTTTTAACTTCTTCAGGAAGCCTGGCTAAGAATCAGGAAGAAAAGCTGTTTAATTTAATCGAAAGCAGTGAAGGATGTGTTACAGTTTTTCTGATAAAAGGCGGAAAGCCTGATTCAAGGAAAAAAGCTGTTAAGAAATTAAAAGAAAAAAATGCTATTGTAGAAATTAATAAGTTAAATGAAACGGAGCTGTCCAGGTATATCGTAAATAAATTTAAAAGTATGAATTTAAATATAAATCTTCACGATGCTGATTATATGGCTAATAATACCGGATATTTAGAATATGAAAGTACAGTCAGTCTGTACCATGTAAATAATGAAATAGAAAAAATAGCAGCATATAAGATAAACTCTAATGTTGTTTCATTTGAAGATCTGGATGCACTTCTTATAAAATCAGTTGAAAGCAATATATTTAAATTAATTGACTGTATTTGTGAAAGCAATAAAAAAAAGGCCTTTGAAATACTTGACGAAATGCTGCTGAACAATACACCGGAACAGTATATTATCCATATGGTTTCAAGGCAGTACAGAATGCTTTATCAGTATTTAATCTTGAATAAAAAGGGCTATAACTTTAATGAAATAATGAATAAAATGAAGATTAAGAATTTTGTGGCAACAAAGCTCTCCAAACAGGCAAGGAGCCTTAGCCCTGAAAAAATACAATATTATTTGGAAGAAATTCTTGAAATAGACAGAAAAGTCAAGACCGGTGAAATTGACAGCCGTATAGGACTTGAACTGATTACAAATGGAATTATAAAATAAAAAACCGGATAAACCGGTTTTCTATTGTTTCCAGAGATTCATCAACTAACACCACAATCTAATGCTATGAGGTTAGTTGATGAATCTTACGGATATATAAATAGCACAGCCTGCAATTATTTAGGCTGCTTTGTTTAATTTATGAGCTAATCTGCTAACCTTTCTTGCTGCTGTGTTTTTGTGGATAGTATTTCTTGCAGCTGCCTGGTATAATTTCTTTTCACATATTCTTAATAATTCTTCAGCCTTTTCATAGTTTCCTTCTTCTACGGCAGCCTCAAATTTCTTTATATATGTTTTTATTTCAGATTTTCTGCTCTTATTAACTTCAGTTTTCTTGTTTATAACTAAAATTCTTTTCTTTGCAGATTTAATATTTGCCAAACTCTTCACCTCCTTCAAGTGATATTATTCAAATGCTCTAATATTTTAGCATATTATTTGCATATTGACAATATTTTTGACAGCAAAACAATTATACAGGCTTAGCAGATAAAAATCAAGTATAAAGAATAAAAAAATGAAAAAATTCAATAATAAATCTGATATGCATTAAATTTTTCATGTGGAAAATATACTGGTATAGTTCATGTTTTGCTTATAAAAAATAAAAGGAGGCTTTATGTACTACAGAACAGATTTGGCTTATGAAGCAAATGAGTCTTTGGCTCAAAAGGTTGCAGGAATAAAATTAAAAACACAGGATTACAGTCACGGAGAGGTTGTAGAGCTTGAAATTACCAATGAAGAAGCTGAAAAGGCAGTGGGGAAAAAACAAGGCAGATATATAACCTATGAGACCAGGAGTCTAAAAAGCTTAAGTAAGGATTCAAGGCATGAGGTAATAAACATACTTGCTCAGGCAATAAAGGATGTTTCCGGACTAAAGAGAGAGAGAATACTGGTTGTGGGGCTTGGAAACAGAAATATAACCGCAGATGCTCTGGGACCAAAGACACTTGATAAAATAAAGGTTACAAGGCAGTTTTTTAAAGCCTACCACAAGGATTATGATGAAGACTACAATGAGCTCTCCATATTAGAGCCGGGAGTATTGGGCACCACCGGAATTGAAACAGCAAATACAATTATCGGTGTGGTTGAAAAAATAAAACCGACACTACTGATAATAGTAGATGCATTGGCTTCACGTAAAATGAGAAGGCTTTGTTCAGTTGTTCAGATTACTGATGCAGGAATCGAACCCGGTTCTGGAATAGGAAATATGCAGGGCTCTCTGAACAAAGAAACATTAGGCGGTGTAAAGGTTGTAGCAGTAGGAATACCAACAGTTATAGATACCGCTACCATAGTAAATGATACTATTGAGCTTATGGAAGAAACATTAAAGGGCAAGACAGATGACGTAGGGGAAATTATGGGTATACTAAGTGACCTGGAATACGATGAAAAGCATATGTTTTTCAAGGAAATATTAAGCCCCATGTATGGGGAATCCATCGTCACTCCCAGCGGAGTTGATGAAATGATAGAAATTTTGTCTGAAATACTGGCTGAATCCATTAATAAAGCAGTGCATCCGGGCTATGAATTAATTTCGTAACACATTTGTAAAAAATAACAGTGTTATTCAGGAAACAATACACATATAAATTAATATATTACTAATTAAAATAATATATTACATTTCAGAAGATATGTGGAGTTGTGTATGAAAAGACGAAGAAGAAAAAAAAATGAAACAAAATTTTACATGGTTATGTCGCTTCTATGCCTGACGGTACTTTTTATGGGCTACAGTTTTGTCTATAATTTGTCTGAAAAAAGAAAGGCAGGGCAGGATATTACCACAATCTCGATTAACTATAGCGGAGACAAGGAAAATGGGGGTAAAACAAGTGCCATGGACAAAATAATGTCCTATTTTAATATTTTTCTGGAAAAAACATTTAATGAAGAAGACACGAGCAGGCTTACAGAGAGCGACAAAGTGGAATCAAAGGATGTTTTCAACATCATAGATATACAAAACAAAAATAAGCCATATGAAAATGATTTGGATGAATACGAGGAAGACAAAGAACCTGTAATTGAAGAAGAACAGCTTTTAGCTGATAACCGGCATGAAAATTTCTTCAGAGTAATAGAATCACCAACATACAGAAGCAGCGCTCCTCGTGACTCATCCTTTGACGCTGCTTCTATTAATGAAAAGCTGAATATAGTACTTTTTCATACTCATGCTACTGAAGCTTATCTGCCTCATAAGGATGGCAATTTCCGAACCCAGGATGAAAGATATAACGTTATGGGTGTCGGAACAAAAATCACGGCTAATTTACAGGGCTATGGGTTAAATGCAACACATCTGACAGATTATAACGACTATCCGGATTACAATTCATCATATTACAATTCGAGTAAAGCGGCTGCCGGGGCATTATCAGACATCAAGAAAAATTTATTAATTGATATTCACAGAGACGGCGCTGATGAAAATTCAGCATATGAGCATAAGCTGTCCCAGGTTAAGACAGTTCAGATTAATGAAAAGACAGCCGCAACCTGTACTCTCGTTATTGGAGATAAGAATGAAAATTATGCGGAGTTACAGAAAAATGCCCAGAAACTGTATGATATAGCACAGGAACGGTATCCGGGTCTTTTCAGAGAAATCATAATAAGACCGGGAGCATATTTCAATCAATACCTGTCAGATTACGCACTTTTGATAGAAATAGGCAGTACCTTGAATCATATAGATGAAGTTAATTATTCTGCGGAACTGCTGTCAGAAATATTAGCCGAGTACATTGGAGAAATTAGCAAATAATGCTTTTATAAATACATAAATTTTGATATAATACCCTATATCCGATAAATAGGGAGGTAACATATTTTTGGACAGAAGAAAATACATAAGAAACTTTTCGATAATCGCTCATATAGATCATGGCAAGTCAACATTAGCTGACAGGCTCATAGAAAATACAGGATTACTTTCACACCGTGAAATGCAGGAACAGGTACTTGATAACATGGATCTGGAAAGAGAAAGAGGAATAACAATTAAGCTTCAGACCATGAGCCTCTTGTATAAAGCAAAGGACGGTCATGACTATACCTTGAATTTGATTGATACCCCGGGGCATGTAGATTTTAACTATGAGGTATCAAGGAGCCTCGCTGCATGTGAAGGAGCAGTACTGGTGGTAGATGCCTCTCAGGGTATTGAAGCTCAAACTCTTGCCAATGTATATCTTGCTTTGGATCAGGATTTGGAAATAGTCCCTGTAATCAATAAAATCGACCTTCCAAGCGCAAGACCTGAGGAAGTAAAACAGGAAATAGAGGATTTAATAGGGCTTGACTGTGAAAATGCGCCACTGATATCTGCAAAGGACAATATTAATATTGACCAGGTACTTGAAGCAATAGTAAATCAGATCCCGCCCCCTTCAGGGGAGGAAGATGCGTCACTAAAGGCTCTTGTGTTTGATTCCTATTATGACAGCTACAGAGGAGTTGTGGCATTTATCAGAGTCAAGGAAGGTCAGGTTAAAAAAGGCGATAAAATAAGGATGATGTCAACAGGCAAAACCTTTGACGTAACAGAGGTGGGGGTTGTTTCACCTGTTCAGAAGCCCGTATCTGCTTTATATTCAGGCGATGTGGGTTATTTGTGCGCAAGTATGAAGGAAGTTAAAAGCTGCCGTGTCGGTGATACCATAACAAATGATGACAATCCTGCTGCTAATCCACTTCCGGGATATAAAAAAATCACACCTATGGTATATTGTGGTATCTACCCCGGAGAGGGGGAGGAATACAACTCTGTCAGAGATGCCCTGGAGAAACTGCAGGTTAATGATGCATCGCTTACATTCGAGCCCGAAACATCCGTAGCACTGGGCTTTGGATTCAGATGCGGATTTTTAGGACTTTTGCATATGGAAATAATACAGGAAAGACTTGAAAGAGAATTTGACTTAAATATAATTGCAACTACTCCCGGTGTTATTTACAAGGTTTATAAAACCAACGGAGAGATGATAATTTTACAGAATCCTACAAACATGCCGCCTGCACAGGAAATAGAATATATGGAAGAACCCATAGTCAACGCTTCCATAATGACTCCCACAGAGTATGTGGGGTCGATTATGGAACTGTGCCAAAACCGCAGAGGTGTATTTGAAAACATGGAATACATGGAGGCAACAAGAGTAATACTGCACTACAAACTTCCTCTGAACGAAGTAATTTACGATTTCTTTGATGCACTGAAATCAAGAACCAGAGGATATGCTTCATTGGACTACGAGCTTCATGAATACGTACGTTCGGAACTTGTTAAAATGGATATTCTCATTAACGGTGAACTGGTGGACGCATTTTCCATCATAGTCCATGAACAAAAAGCATATGAAAGAGGAAGATCCATAGTTGAAAGATTAAAAGATGTAATTCCGAGGCATTTATTCGCAATACCGCTCCAGGCGTCAATAGGGGGCAAGATTATTGCCAGAGAAACCGTAAAGGCTCTGAGAAAAGATGTGTTGGCAAAGTGCTACGGCGGAGACATTACAAGAAAGAAAAAGCTTCTCGAAAAGCAAAAGGAAGGCAAGAAGCGCATGAGGCAAATAGGAAATGTTGAAGTTCCTCAGGAAGCATTCCTGGCTGTGCTGAAATTCGATGATGACTGATGAACAATGGGCGAACAATTGCCAAGTCATAGCTGAATATTGTAATTGTAAAACAAAAGGACGCGCAAGCGTCCTTAACTATTGTTCGGCAACTGTTCATCTACAGTTCGACCGTTGGTCAGCAATTGTTAAGATATTTTTCCCAAAAATATAATTTCATCTGTTTCGGCATTGATGATAGAAAGTCCTTTTTCTTCCCAGTTAGATGAGCCCATATATCCCAGCCTGTCATCCCAGGCGTCATCGTATTCCTCCTTGGTAGCCTTTTCACCGTCGACAAAATATTCGATTTCTGATTCAAATAATTTAAACCCCTCCTGTGAAACATAATCCCGGTCATCCTCATATTCATAATCATCATCATAGTCTTCATATTCACTGCCATATTTATAATTATCATCGTAACTTTCATATCCGTCGTAGTCATCATAATCATCAGTAGTTACATCTGTATCGGTGTACAGGTAACCATAATTTATTAAGTTATAAAGACATTCGTACATTTCATCCATATTTTCGTTATTAGAGTATGCGTCAGCTAATTGAGAAAAGAAGTCTAATACTTCCTGGCTTTTTACTTCATAGGTAACCTTATCCTTGGTATACAGCTTTTCCTTAAAGTCTCCGCTTTCATTTGTTATTGCTATTTTCATTTTCCATCCTCCTCGACACCTTATTTATAAAATATATTAAGCATTTTTCTTTTTATAATAAGAATTTAAATATTTTTTATAAATGTGTCAGGATGATTTATATTGCCAAAGTTTGATTAGAATGGCTGATTTCTATTATATCAGTCCCTAAAGTATTCTGAGACCGTTTGAAATTGGAAGTTGTTCTGAAACTTCCCCAGAAGTGCATGGGAATAAATACCTTTGGGTTAAGTTTTTCAATAAAATACTTCCCGCCGCAAAGGTAATTATCATCAAGCCTTGGGTCCACCGGAAAGAAAGCAACATCAATCATAGCAGCAGCTTTTACGACATCATCAATTATTTGTTTAAAAGCATCCTCCATTTCTTTTCCCTCTTCAGAAGTGTCATCCGGCCATTTCCACCAGTTTAAGTCACCTGCATGAAATATGTTAATTCCATCAACGTTTATAAGAAAGCTGACACCTTCATCTGTGGAACCAAAGGTGCTGATATCCAGATTATTTAAGGTAAAATTTTCATTTTGCTTAGCTGTGTGAACATTTTTAACATTGTCGTACAGTTTTATGTCGCTGCTTAATATGTAGTATGTGTTTTCTTTTTCATTGATCCAGGACAATACCTGATTGTTGAAATGATCTTGGTGGCTGTGGGATGAAAATACATATAAATTTTTATTACTTTTAAATATAGACATAAGAAGCTCATTAAAATCAAAATCTTGATTCTTATCCCTTTTGTTTTTATAATAATCAAATAATAAAAACGAGCTTTCAGTTTCCACTATGAAGCAGCTGTGAAAAATATAATATATTTTCATAGAATTTTCCTTTCTGATAATTTACAAAATTATACCATAAAATAAGCAAGTTTAAAAGAGTTATAAAAGAATAAAACTTCAGCTATGGCGAAAAATAAAATTATTCAACAATAGTACCAATCACCGACAAAAAAATATTTACAAAAATCATTTGTAATTATCAATCATGCATTGTATAATGAGAAGTTAGTAAAAATAGAACGAGGATGATAGAATTAATGAAAATTGAAAATGTAATTTTGAATGACAACATTCAAAGAGCCTTGGATGAAATGGGCTTTGAAGAAGGAACCCAGATTCAGCAAGAGGCAATTCCTGTAATATTGGAAGGAAAAGATATTGTAGGACAATCAAATACAGGTACCGGAAAAACAGCAGCATTTGGTATACCGATACTTGAAAAAATAGATAAAGATTTAAGAATGCCACAGGCCATTGTGCTATTGCCCACAAGAGAGCTTGCAGTGCAGGTGGCAAATGAATTCAGAAAATACGGAAAATATATGGATGGCATCAAGACGGTTACTGTATATGGCGGTGCGGATATTCGTGAGCAAATTAACAAGCTTAAGGGTGGTGCACAGATTATAGTAGGTACTCCCGGAAGAGTAATTGACCTAATAGACAGACATGTAATAAAATTAAGTGAATTACGTATGGCGATTTTGGACGAAGCAGATGAAATGCTTAAAATGGGTTTCAGGGAAGATATTGAGCTAATACTCAGCAAAATTGACCATCCGGTTCAAACTCTGCTGTTTTCTGCCACGATACCTGATGAGATGAAAAATATAATCAAAAAATTCCTTACTAATCCGGTTTCAGTGAAGGCTTTGAGAGATGGAATAACAGCAAAAGAGGTAAAGCAGAGCTATTTCTTGGTAAAACATTCTGATAAGGTGGATGCACTTTCAAGATTAATAGACACATATACACCGAGATTAGCACTTGTATTTTGCAATACTAAAAGATCAGTGGATGAATTGTATGACAAGTTAATAGAAAGAGGCTACAATTGTGACAAGATGCATGGCGATATTAAACAATCCCAGAGAATTGACACATTGAATAAATTCAACAGTGGTCTGATTGAAATACTGATTGCAACTGATGTGGCGGCAAGAGGTCTTGATATAAAAGAAGTTGACATTGTTATAAACTTTGATATTCCATCCAAGGAAGATTATTATGTACATCGTATAGGAAGAACGGGAAGAGCCGGCAAGGAAGGTGCGTCCTTTACTCTGGTTTCAGCCAAGGAAATTAAAAAGCTGGAAAGCATTGAAAAATATACGAAGAAACCCATAAGAAAAAGAGCAATTCCTACGGTTGACAAGGTTAATGAAGTTAAGCAGGATAAATTTATCAGAAGCATAGTTGAAATTATTCAAAAAGAAGAGCTTGGGGAAAACAGAGAGCTGGCAGGAAAACTCATGTCCCAGGGCTATGATGCAGAGACGTTGATTGCCGCTATGATAAAGAAGCTTGTCAAATTTGATTACTCAGAAGAAAGAGATTTAAATGACATAGTTGTTGAGCGAAAGAAAACAAGGGGAAGCAAGAGTCTTACCGATACAGTAAGATTTCATGTGAGTGCAGGCAAAAAACAGGGAATCAGACCGGGAGACATACTTGGCGCCGTTGCAGGTGAATGCGACGTACCAGGCTCAGATATAGGGGAAATTGAAATTCTGGAGAACTTTTCTTTCTTTACTGCCGCATCAGAGCACAAAAATCGCATTCTTAAAAATATGGAGGGTGCCCAGATAAAAGGACAGAATGTAGTTGTAGAATTGTCCAGAGAAAAGAAGTCAAGGAATTCAAGAGAAAAATCCTCGGACAAAAGCTGGTCAAGAAAGAAATCAAGAAAAAAATAAAAATATATTGACAAAAATAAACAATCAGTAATATAATAGTGAAAATGAACTGTGATGGATCGAGTAGGACAGATACAACAACAAAGAGATGGAAGATAAGGTGAGAGCTTCCTTTGCATGACTGTTTGAAAACTAATCCTGAGTTAGGACTTATTAAGGCTGGGAGAATTAGTCGAAAGGTTCTGGTATGGATGCCTTAAATCCTTTGAGAAGCAACTAAGGTGGAACCACGAGTATCTCGTCCTTAAACAATTATACAATTGATTGTTTAGAGACGGGATTTTTTATTGTAACAGCAAGATATAAATTATAAAAAAGTCAAATAGGAGGAAAAAAATGATTAAAGTTAAGTTTCCTGACAACAGCGTCAGAGAATATGAAGCAGGGATATCAGCCGCAGATGTAGCTAAGAGTATAAGCGAAGGCTTGGCAAGAAGTGTAGTGGGAGCTGTTTATAACGGTAAGACCATTGGATTACAAGAAGAGATAAAAGAAGACGGAACTATAAAATTTCTAAAATTTGAAGATGAAGAAGGAAAGCACATATTCTGGCATACATCATCACACATTATGGCACAGGCAATTAAAAGATTGTGGCCTGACGCAAAGCTTGCCATAGGACCGGCAATCGACAACGGTTTTTATTATGATATTGATTTAGAACACAGATTAGTTCAGGAAGACTTTGAAAAAATCGAAGCCGAAATGAAGAAAATAGTAAAAGAAGATCTTCAGCTTGAAAGGTTTGAGCTTCCCAGAGCTGAAGCATTGAAGTATATGGAAGATAAACAGGAACCTTACAAGGTTGAATTAATTAACGACCTGCCTGAGGACGCGGTTATTTCCTTCTACAAGCAGGGTGATTTTGTTGACCTTTGTGCAGGACCTCACCTAAAATCAACTAAAAAACCAAAGGCAATTAAATTGCTCAGCATTGCGGGAGCATACTGGAGAGGCAATGAAAACAACAAAATGCTTCAGAGAATTTACGGAATTACATTTGAAAAAGCAAAAGATTTAGAAGATTACGTTAAAATGATGGAAGAAGCTAAAAAGCGAGATCACAGAAAATTGGGGAAAGAATTGGACTTGTTTTTCATGTCTGAGGAAGGTCCCGGATTCCCGTTCTTTTTGCCTAAGGGAGTTGAAGTTAAAAATGAGCTTATGAAGTACTGGAGAGAAATGCATAAAAAAGCAGGATATGTGGAAATAGAAACTCCGTTAATATTAAATCGACATCTCTGGGAAGTATCAGGGCACTGGTTTAATTACAGAGAAAATATGTACACAACTGTAATTGATGACCAGGATTATGCTATCAAGCCGATGAACTGCCCCGGAGGAATTCTTGTGTACAAAAATTCAATGCATTCCTATAAAGATTTTCCCATGAGAGTTGCAGAGGCAGGAAGAGTTCACAGACATGAGCTGTCAGGTGCACTTCACGGACTGATGCGTGTAAGGGCATTTACTCAGGATGATGCCCATCTGTTCATACTTCCGGAGCAAATAAAGGATGAAATCAAGGGAGTTATAGAACTTATAGATGAAATATACAAAAAATTCGGTTTTTCCTATAAGCTGGAGCTTTCAACAAGACCGGAGAAATTCCTTGGAGAAATAGAAGACTGGGATATGGCAGAAGCTTCATTGAAGGCAGCACTGGATGAGCTAAAGCTAAACTATGTGATAAATGAAGGCGACGGAGCATTCTACGGACCTAAAATAGATTTCCACCTGACAGACTGCATAGGGAGGACATGGCAGTGCGGTACAATACAGCTGGATTACCAGCTTCCACAGCGTTTTGAAATGGAGTATGTGGGAGCAGACGGACAAAAGCACAGACCCATCATGATTCACAGGACTGCATTTGGAAGTATCGAGAGATTTTTCGGTATTCTGATTGAACAATATGCAGGTGCATTCCCAACATGGCTGGCTCCGGTTCAAGTTAAGATTCTTCCTATTTCAGATAAATTTATGGACTATGCCGAAAAGATTAAGGAACAGCTGGAAGCCTTGAACATTAAGGTTGAGCTGGACTCCAGAGCTGAAAAAATAGGCTATAAGATAAGGGAAGCTCAAATGCAGAAAGTTCCGTACATGTTTGTTGTGGGTGAAAAAGAAGAGGAAAGCAGTACTGTATCAGTGAGAGAAAGACAAAAAGGCGACATTGGAAGCATGAGTATCGAAGAAATAAGCAATATAATATTAAATAAAATTTCTTCAAGAGAAAATGATTCACCACAGCTGATTTAGTAATATTAAAAAAGCAAAAGACACTGCCGGTGTCTTGCTTTTTTTTGTTGTAAAGCTTTAGTTTTTTGGTATAATTAATATATAGGTAAATGTATAAATTTAAACGTCATAATGCATCAGGAGGGAAAAATGAGCAAAGCATATTCTAAAGATGTACAATATCATATTAATATGAAGCAGGGCGATGTGGGAAAATATGTAATACTGCCGGGTGATCCGAAAAGGTGCGAAAAAATAGCAAGGCACTTTGATGAAGCCGTATTAGTCGCAGACCACAGGGAATTTGTTACATACACAGGCTATTTGGACGGCGTGAAGGTAAGCGTGACATCAACAGGTATCGGAGGGCCTTCAGCGTCAATTGCAATGGAGGAGCTGGCCAATATAGGAGCTGATACATTTATACGGGTAGGAACCAGCGGCGGTATGGATATAAACGTAATGGGCGGAGACCTGGTGGTAGCATCAGGTGCAATACGCATGGAAGGAACAGGAAGAGAGTATGCCCCAATGGAGTTTCCAGCAGTTGCAAATTATGATGTGCTTAACGCACTGGTGAAGGCGTCACAAAATTTAGGAAAGAAATATCATGTCGGAATTGTTCAGTGCAAGGACGCCTATTACGGACAACATGAGCCGGAAACAAAACCGGTGAGCTATGACCTTCAAAATAAATGGGAGGCATGGCTGAGACTTGGAGCTCTTGCTTCTGAAATGGAGTCAGCGGCACTGTTCATCGTAGGCGCATACAGAAAAGTACGTGTAGGCGCCATATTAAGCGTTGTGGCGAACCAGGAGAGACGAAAGCAGGGTCTTGAAGACCCTCAGGTTCATGACACAGAAGACGCAATAAAGGCAGCAGTAGAAGCAATCAGAATATTGATAAAGCAAGATAACCAATAGAGCAGAAATTAAATAAACACAGACAGGTGGAATATTTTTTGCACCTGTCTGTGTTTCATTAATTATCGCTGATTTCCGAAAAAGAATACCGAAAGCATCCCGGGTCCTGTATGTGAGCCCACAACCGGACCGATAGGCATAATAAATATATTTTTAACTTTAATTTCATTTTGTATCATTGTTTCTAACCTTTTAGCAGAATCCAGGCTGTCTCCATGTCCTATGAAAATTGTCTGTTCTTCAAGATTTATGCCTGATTCCTTCATATGGTTTATCATAGTATTGCACGCTTTGTTCAGACCTCGTATTTTTTCCATAACAGTTAATCCACCGTTATTATCGACGATCAATAGGGGCTTTATCTGAAACATTGTTCCTGCAATCGCTGCTGTTTTTGACAGCCGTCCTCCCCTGTAAAGGTGATTTAAATCATCCACTGTAAACCAGTGGCATATGTGAAGCTTTTCCTTTTCAACCCATTCTGCCAGTTTCTCAAGAGAATATCCGTGGATTTGTTTTTGTAATGCGTGATATACCAGGTAGCCTAATCCGGTGGAGGCACAGAGAGTGTCAATGCAAAAGATTTTCCTGTCCGGATATTTGACCTTTAATTCTTCAATGGCAATTCTTGCAGACTGAATTGTACTGCTGAGTGCAGATGAAAAACAAAGATAAATAATGTCCAATCCATCCTGCAAATAAGGTTCAAGGTATTTTATGTAGGTATATGTGTTTATTTGTGCGGTGCTTGAAGTTTTTCCGTCTCTCAGTGTATCATAAAAATTTTTCAGAGACATTTCTCTGTAATCTGCGTAATGATTAAATTCCACACCGTCCAATGTAACCGGCATTGGTATAACCTCAATACTTCCCGGTTCATATAGTCCAATATCTAAGTCGGATGTGGCGTCTGTTATAATTTTATAAGTATTATCCATGGGTTCTCCTCTGTAAAATTTATTCGCTAATTTGCTTTTTTATATTGCCTGCTTATAAAAGTTGTTACAAAAAAATTAACAGAATTTTGTATGAGAATTTTACCACATTTTTCGACATATGACCAGAGTGAAAATGAATTTTGAAAAAATATTTTAAAGACATATACGGTTAAAGAGGGACACGGCACATATTGTAGATGAATTTTACGATTTAATACGATTTGATATGCTGAATAAATTAATTTGTCTATTGACAATTGTATATTATTCGTTATATACTGCATATTAATAATTTAATATATTCATCAAGAGCGACGGAGGGACCTGGCCCTGTGAAATCCGGCAACCAATAATATATGGTGCTAATTCCAGCGGTATATACCGGCAGATGAGAATACATATAATGTCTTTCCCAACTCCGGGAAAGATTTTTTGTATGAGCTGAAGAGAGCAGAAAAATTTGTGGACGAAACTGCGGCGGCAGGTCTTAAAGGAGGACTTAATGAAAATAACTGACAAGTTTGTGGAGAAAAAGCCTTTAGTATCATTTGAAATATTTCCACCCAAGGCAGGCTATCCGGTGGATACCATATATGATTCAATTGACGAGCTATATAATCTGGAGCCGGATTTTATGAGCGTCACGTACGGAGCCGGGGGAAGTACCAGAGATAAGACGGTTGAAATATCTTCATATATACAAAACAGGTGCAACTTAACATCCGTTGCCCATGTAACCTGTATATCTTCAACAAGAAATGAAATAAATAATATTTTAAATTCTTTAACAGAAAGCAATGTTCAGAATGTTTTAGCCTTAAGAGGCGACTATCCAAGAGATTTTTCAGCAGTCGCTGTTCCTGCAGACAGATTTAAAAATTCAGTTGAGCTTATAGAGTATTTTAAAAAGAATTCAGATTTATGCGTCGGAGCCGCCTGCTACCCTGAAAAGCACCCGGATGCGAAAAACTTAGATGCCGATATTGATTTCCTCAGAAGGAAAGTGGACGCCGGTGCTGACTTTTTAGTGACGCAGATGTTTTTTGACAATGAAGTGTTTTATGATTTTTACGATAAAACACAAAACAAGGGCATTGATTTGCCTATATTCACCGGAATTATGCCAATACTCAATAAGCATCAGGTAAATACCATTAAGAAGCTTACCGGAAATTCAATACCTGAAAAGTTACAAAGACTGTTAGATAAATACGAAAATAATCCGGAAGCCCTGAGGGAGGCGGGGATGTCCTATGCAATTTCTCAGATAATTGATCTGTTGTCCTGGGGAATTGACGGAATTCATATTTATACAATGAACAAACCCTCAACTGCAAGAAAGATTTTAGGCAGTATTTCTGCAATCAGGAGTGTGCTCACAAATGACAGTAAGGCATATTAAAAGCGATTCAGTCAAAATAAATAAGGACGAGGCATTAAAATATTTAGGCTATAAAAACAGAAAGGCTGATGAAGCAACCGATAAATTGCTTAATGAGACAATAAGTGAGCTGCAGGAAATAAGTGAGTTGAAATATGTATATAGAATTTTTAATATTAAGAAGGAAAATAATAGTATTAGCTTTGATAACATTATAAATATTAAATCAAAGGATATTGAAAGACTTTTTAAGGACTGTGAAAAATCCGCTGTCATGGCTGCAACTGTTGGATTTCAGGTGGAGAAAAGGATTAAATATTACAGCATGACTAATTTATCTAAGGGTGTTGTATTTGATGCCTGCGCCGATGCTTTCATCGAAGCCCTCTGCGATTTAGCCGAGGATGAAATAAAGGAGCTTGCCGCAGAAGAAGGATGCGGAATTACTTTTAGATACAGTCCCGGTTATGGCGATGTGCCTGTTTCACATCAGGGAGAAATATTATCTGCTTTAAATGCACAAAAGCTTATAGGCTTAACGTCTTCGGATTCTTCCATATTGATTCCGAGAAAATCCGTTACAGCCTTTATAGGTTTTAGTAAAGCAGGCATATTAAATAAAACAAATAAAAAATCCTGCCTGGACTGCAATCTTTATGAGAGTTGCGGCTATGCTACAGAGGGAGATGGAAAATGCTTAACAAATTAAAGGATAAATTTCTGTTTTTTGACGGAGCAATGGGTACAATGCTCCAGAAGTCCGGTTTGAAGACCGGAGGGCTGCCTGAAGAATTAAACATAACAAATTATGAAACTATTTTAAGCATTCATAAAGAGTATTTAAATGCGGGTGCAGATATAATATCTGCAAATACATTTGGGGCTAACAGGTTGAAATTAAAGGAATCAGTATATTCGGCCGAAGAAGTAATAAATGCCGCAGTAAAAACAGCAAAGCTTGCTGCAGATAGTTTCAAAAACAAATATGTTGCACTTGATATAGGACCGACGGGAGCTCTTCTTTACCCATTAGGCACACTAAGTTTTGAAGAAGCCTATGACATATTTAAAGAACAGGTAACAGCAGGTGTAGATGCCGGAGCGGATTTAATTCTTATTGAAACCATGACGGACCTGTATGAATTAAAGGCGGCAGTTCTTGCAGCCAAAGAAAATTCAGATCTTCCCGTACTGTGCACTATGTCCTTCCAGGACAACGGACGTACATTCACAGGCACAGATGTTGCTTCATTTGTGGCAGTTGCTGAAGGACTGGGAGTGGACGTGCTGGGAGTTAACTGTTCCCTGGGACCAAAACAGCTTCAACCCATAGTGGATGAGCTGCTGAAATTCAGCTCCATACCGGTGATGGTTCAGGCTAATGCAGGTCTTCCCAGGTATGAAAACAATGAAACCTATTATGATATAGCTCCTGAAGAATACAGCCATGAGATAGACATAATGGCGAAAAAAGGAGTGTCAATATTCGGGGGCTGCTGCGGGACCACACCTGAATATATAAACGATGTAATCAGCTCTTTAAATGAATTGAAACCACTGGAAACTACAAAGAAATGTTTTACAACTGCAGCTTCATCTTCAAAAACTGTCTTTTTAGGGGACGAAGTAAAAATTATCGGAGAGAGAATAAACCCAACAGGGAAGAAGAGGCTGAAGGAAGCCCTAAGAGAAAATGATTTTGACTATGTTATAAAAGAAGCCATAGCACAACAGGAAACAGGTTCTGATATATTGGATATCAATGTGGGACTTCCTGGTATTGATGAAAAAGAAATAATGAAAAGAGTAATAACAGAGGTGCAGAGCGTTGTTTCACTGCCGCTTCAAATTGACAGCTCCAATACCGCTGTCATTGAAGAAGCAGTCAGGATATATAACGGCAAGCCAATAATAAATTCAGTAAACGGCAAAAAAGATGCAATGGAAAAGGTATTTCCCATTGTGAAAAAATATGGCGCACTGGTAGTGGCTCTCACCCTTGACGAGGATGGAATTCCAAAGACAGCAGAAAAAAGGCTTGAAATAGCCTCAAATATAATTGAAACTGCTAAGCTATATGGTATACCTGAAGAAAATATACTTGTAGACCCTCTTGTTCTGACAGCATCTGCAGAACAGGCAAATGTAATGGAAACCCTTAAGGCAATTCCCTTAATTAAAGGCAAATATAATGTAAGAATTGTTTTGGGGGCAAGCAATGTTTCCTTTGGACTGCCTAACAGGAAGCTGCTTAATACCACCTATCTTGCCATGGCATTGGGCTTTGGGCTGGATGTTCCAATTACAGATTCCACCAACGAAGCTTTGATGGATGTTGTCAGGTCTTTTAAGGTGCTGGCAAATCAGGACAAGGACAGCAGCAAATATATTGAAGCTTACAGCAGTGTGGTTTCTGAAAGGCCGGTAATGGCTTCAGAAGCTGATTTAAAGGATATAATTATAAAAGGATTAAAGGAAGAGGCAAAAAAAGCGTCCTTAAAGCTTCTTCAACAGTATAACTCTATTGAAATAGTAAATGAGTTTCTCATACCTGCTCTGGATATAGTAGGAGAAAGATATGAAAAAGAGGAGATATTTCTGCCGCAACTCATAAGAAGTGCCGAAACTTCCAAAGTAGTTTTTGAAACCATAAAGGAAAAATCATTAAAAGAGGGCAGCGAAATAATTGAAAGTAAAAAGATATTATTAGCTACCGTAAAAGGTGACATTCACGATATAGGAAAAAACATAGTAAAGCTTATACTTGAAAATTATGGCTATAAAATTATTGATTTAGGCAAAGACGTGGATATAGAAAAAATCGTTGAAACAGTTCAAAGAGAAAATATTGATTTAGTTGGCCTCAGTGCTTTAATGACTACTACAGTACAGAATATGGAATACACCATTCAGGCTCTAAAGGAAAAAATCCCCCATGTTAAAGTCATGGTGGGCGGGGCGGTTCTAACCCCCGGCTATGCGGGAAAAATCGGTGCCGACTACTACTCCAAAGACGCCAGAGGAGCAGTGGATATAGCAAAAAAAACATTTGGGGAATAAAGAAAACTTTTTAGGGAAACGGGGGTGCATCCAAATCGAAAGGCATCCTCGTTCATTTATTTTGCATTTATATTGATAAATTCTGCTTTTAATTTTGAATATACTATTTTCTGGCTGCTGTAAAGACCGTAGTAGCCTGAAAGCATGTAGCTGACACTGCAGGCTATGGCAAACATCAGAAGACCGTCGATTCCAAACAATTCAATACTGAGTATAATTGAAGCTACAGGAGCATTTACAACTCCGCAAAATAGAGATACAAGTCCAATTGCGGCGGAAAACCCTTGATTTAAACCTAAAAGCCCGCCTGCAAGACAGCCGAAGGTTGAGCCTATGAAAAATGTAGGAACAATTTCTCCGCCTTTAAACCCTGCTCCTATTGTTATTGCGGTGAAAATTATTTTCAAAATAAATGCTTCAGGCTTCACATTGCCGTTCATGGCATTTTCGATTATGTTCATTCCTGCACCGTTATAATCTCCTGTGCCTACAAACAGTGTAAGTATTACAATTATCAAGCCTCCCGTAAGGCCTTGAATGTATTGATTTTTAAACTTATGTTCCATATAATGTTCTGTCTTATGCATTGTTACACAGAATATGATGCTTAATGCAGCTGACAGTGCAGCAAGAATGGCTGTGGCTCCAATGGATCGGAATGAAAGCTCCGGTATGTAGCTTAAAGTGTAATGTACCGGTTTTAACCCAAAGTGTAGTGAAACACCATAGGCAACCAGAGATGAAATCAGGCATGGAAAAAGACTTGAATAGTAAATTACACCAATGCTTATAACCTCCATAGCAAATAGTGTTGCAGTCAGAGGTGTACCGAACAAAGCAGAAAAAACTCCGCTCATGCCACAAAGCACTATCAGGTGCATATCCTTTTCATCAAGGTGAAACAATTTGCCGACATAGGACCCAATGCTGCCTCCAAGCTGCAGCGCAGCGCCTTCTCTTCCCGCAGAGCCACCCAATAAGTGAGTTATCACAGTGCTTATGAAAATCAAAGGAGCTAATTTTATTGGAACATTGTCATCTGTACGGATAGAATTTATTATTTGATTGGTGCCCGTAGAATCATTCATATTAAACATTTTATACAGTGCGGCTATAGCAATTCCACCGGCAGGCAGAAGGTATAGAATCCAGCTGTTTAGCAGTCTGAATTCTGTGGCTCTTTCAACACTTATATGAAATATGGTTCCGGTTATTCCTCCTATAAGGCCTGTAATACCTGCAAAAAATATCCATCTGAAAAATGTTATTATATAATTTTTTGCAGAATAATATTTTCTCTTTAATAATTCCAAATTAACACTTCCTGTTCAATTAATATGCCGTTGATAATTGTACCACTTATATCGGCTTTGTCAAATATAATTGTATTAAAAGGATATACTCGAAACCGACGGATTTGATGTAGGAGCGGTCTGTTCATTCATAGGAGAACATTCATTTTCCGGAATACTTGCAAAGGAAATACCGGATAAAGATGACTTAACTCTTGTAGAAGGCTTTGCAAAGCAAATTTCACATAAACTTAAAGACAGAAAAGAACCGGAATTGTTTTTATAAATTTCTAATCATTTTCTAATAATTTCCTAAATCTTAATTAACTTTTAACAGGTATATTAATAACATAGAAAAAATATTTCAGGAGGCGGAAATGAAAGTAACATTGGAGCAAATTGATGAACTGAGAAGCAGAGTCAATGTGAGCTATGAGGAAGCAAAACGTACATTGGAAAAAAACGATGGTGATTTAATTAAGTCAATAATTGAGCTTGAAAATAAAAAGAAGAATAAGAATAGCAGAAACACTAATTTTACAAGCTTTACAAACAGATTGCTGGCATTGAAAATGTCCGTTAAGGACAAAGAAGGAAAGACCATGATGGATATACCCTTGGTGATTGTATTATTTGCATTTTTAATGTCATTCTGGACGGTAATAATATTGTTGGCGTTGGCTGTTTTTACATCCTGCAAGATTAAAATATACAGAGATAAAAATTCAATTAATGTTAGCAATCTGAAGAAAAACATGAAGGAAACAGTTGAAAAAATAAAGGTTAAATCAGAAAAAATCATTGATGTGGACACAGAAGACTTTCCTGAGGATAAAGATGATTCTGAAGAAAGTGAAATAATCATTGAATAAGTTTAATAATAAATATCAGGTCATTGACCTGATATTTATTATTAAGGAAATTTAGAAATTAATCACATAAAAATTGATATTAAGATTAAATAATAGTATAATGGTTAAAAAATGTGAGGCTTTTATGAATAAAAAGAAAATTTTAATAGTTGAAGACGAACAGAAAATAGCCAGGTTTCTGGAGCTTGAATTAAAATATGAGGGATATGATGTAGTTATCGCAAATGACGGAAGGGACGGCTTAGAAAAAGGAAGGCAGGAGGACATTGATTTGATTATCCTTGACCTGATGCTTCCGGGATTAAGCGGAATTGAAGTTTGCAGGAGGCTGAGACAGACTTCGGAGGTTCCCATAATCATGCTTACTGCCAAGGATGATATTTCCGATAAAGTAACAGGACTTGATATAGGGGCAGATGATTATATGACAAAGCCCTTTGCTGTTGAGGAGCTTCTTGCCAGAATCAGGGTTTTGCTTAAAAGAATCAACAGCAATAAGGAAAAATCAGATTCCAAGTCTTTGGAGATAGGTAAATTGAAGCTTTGCAAGAACAATTACAAGGTAGAGTACGATGGAGAAAATGTTGATTTAACAAAAAAAGAATTTGAACTGCTTGAATTTATGATGGTGAATAAAAACATTGTGCTCACCAGAGATAAAATTCTTGATAAGGTTTGGGGTTATGATTATTTTGGAGATACGAATATAATCGACGTGTATATCAGGTATCTGAGAAGCAAAATTGATCAGAAATATAATGTAAATCTAATTGAAACCGTAAGAGGCGTAGGGTATATAATTCGTGAATAAGAGACATATTATCAAATCATTATTAAAGGCATTGCTAAACATATTCTTGTATCCGTTTAAGCTGATTTTCAGACTGATTGGCAGACTGCTAAAGAGGTTTAAATTTTCCATTGCCTTTAAAATTTCAACATCATATTTATTGATTTACATGATAATTATCTTATTGGTTGCATTTACCACGTCGGTGGGATACCTGATATTCGAGTTTGAAAGATACGAAGAAGAAGTTATAATTGATGACGTTGAAGAAGCGGTTCAGGAATTTCCGGATATTTTTATAAAAGAAAATAGAATTAATTCACTCAAAGTGTATGATAGAAATTTAAATCCGGTTTATCCTGTGAATAATAATGACAGGTACTCAGACAATATAATTGTAGTAATAGAAAAATTAATTTATAACAGGGAATATGTATATTCTACAAGTTTTTACCATGATAACTCCCAGTATTACATGAATATCAGCTATGAGGTTAATGGATTAATTGATGATGCATTTAGGATTTTTTTCATGGTTATAGTATCTGGAGCTATCGGACTTTTAATATTCACACCTATTGTATCAAGAACCAGTTATAAAATGATCGGACCTATTAAAAATATGACCGAAATTACAAAAACCATTACAGTGAACAATATCAACACAAGATTGGATATAAAAGGTACCCAGGATGAATTAAAGGAACTTTCTCAGACTTTCAATGAGATGATGGATAGAATAGAAGAAGGTTATAAGACCCAGCAGCAATTTGTTTCAGATGCATCACATGAACTGAGAACGCCCATAGCAGTAATCAAGGGCTATGTTAACATGCTTGACAGATGGGGCAAAAACGACAGGGCAGTATTGGAAGAATCAATTTCAGCTATTAAAAATGAAACGGAAAGCATGCAGGATTTAATAGAGAAGCTTTTGTTCATTGCCAGAAGCGATAAGAGCACATTAGTATTTACAAAAGAGGATTTTAAAATCAGCATAATATTAAAAGAAATAGAAAAAGAAACTAAAATGATTGATATTAAGCACAGGCTGTATTTTTATTTTTATGAAGATGCAACTATTTATGCTGATAAAAACAGAATAAAGCAGGCGATAAGAATACTTATTGACAATGCTATAAAGTTTACGCCTCAGGACGGCTGCATAATGGTATCCGGATTCATCAAGAACGAGTATTATGTCATAAAGGTTGAAGACACCGGAATAGGAATTAAAAAGAAGGATTTGGAGAAAATATTCGAAAGATTGTACAGAGCTGAAGAATCAAGAAGCAAGGGGATAGGAGGACATGGTCTGGGCCTTTCAATTGCTAAAATCATAGTACTGGGTCACAAGGGAAAAATCAAAGTAAAAAGTGTTGCAGGAAAGGGTTCCGAATTTTCCATAATGCTTCCGTACATTTAATTAACTAATTAACTAATTAACTAATTAACTAATTAACTAATCAACAATTAAAAAAACATTAATAATCGACAAATAACAACAAAAGAAGTCAGGGAAAAATCCTTTTCAAAAGTGTATAATGGAGTACATAATATAACAGAAAGGATTTGGGAAAAGTGAATTTAGAATTTATTGAATCCGGACAAGCCTTGACAATCAGGCTTAAGGGAGAACTGGATCACCACAGTGCAGATGAATCAAGAATATTGATTGATGAAAAAATTAATAAAGGAAAGTTTAAAAAACTGATTATAGATTTTAAAAACCTTGACTTTATTGACAGCTCAGGTATAGGCTTTGTAATAGGACGTTACAAGGTAATAAGAAAAAGAAACGGAGTAATTGAAATTATTAATGCTAATGCGAAAGTCAGAAAAATCCTTGACATGAGCGGCATAGGAAAAATAATCGAAATTAAATAGGGGGATAAAATGCAAAATAATTATGTAATATTTAAAATACCAAGCTTATCAGTCAATGAATCTTTTGCCAGGGCAGCGGTGGCTGCATTCTGCTCAATTTTAAATCCTACTATCAGCGAAATCAATGATATAAAGACTGCCGTATCTGAAGCTGTTACAAATGCAGTAATCCACGGCTATGAAAATACAGTGGGAGAAATTGAAATATCTTGCAAAATCAAGGGGCAGATAGTTGAAGTAATAATTGAAGACTTTGGATGCGGAATACTTGACGTGGAGAAAGCAAAGGAACCTTTATACACAACAAAACCGGAGCTGGAACGTTCTGGGATGGGTTTTGCCGTCATGGAATCATATATGGATGAAGTTGTTGTATTATCAGAAAAAGATGTTGGAACAAAAGTTATAATGCGAAAAAAAATCAGTGAAAAATAAAAGATTAAAAAAAAGATAATGTAATTAAACAAGTTGAATTTGCAAACATTATAGTTTGATTTGCTAATAACTCATGAACTCATGAATGATACAAAAAATTAACATTAAATATTAAAAAAGGCACTTATAGTGCTTTTTTTTAGTATTCAAAATTATTTTTTGTAAATACTACTCTTGAGGTGATTTATATGAAAAAAAAGATTTTTATTGTAGTCATATTATTATTAATTAGCTTTTCAGCTATATATTTGGGCAGCAATATGGAAAACAAGTCTTTGAAAAAAATACCAGATAGTGCGGTATTGTTATAGGAGGAAGAATGAAATACGATAAGGACAGTTATAAGCAGGTAGTGGATGAATATACTCCAAAAAATAAAATGCTTAAAAATTGTGTATGGGCATTTATATTTGGAGGAGCCATTTGCTTATTAGGAGAAATAATAAAAAATGTGCTTATGTCCGGGTTCAATATAGCCGAGCAGGATGCGGGACCCATGAGTTCAGTGATTCTTATAGCCTTAAGTGCACTGCTTACAGGACTTGGATGGTATGATAAATTGGGTAAAATAGGCGGTGCGGGGACAGTTGTTCCTATAACAGGTTTTGCCAACTCAGTTGTATCTCCTGCTCTTGAGTATAAAAGAGAGGGATACATACTGGGTACAGCATCCAATATATTTAAACTTGCAGGTCCTGTATTGGTTTTTGGATATTTTTCATCATTCATTGTAGGAGTTTTAAGTCTCCTGTTCAGCTAATAAAATTTAAATAGGAGGATAGCAGGTTGAAAAAAATCGGTAAACAAACATTTAGCATAAAGGATGATGTATTTGTCAGAAGTACATTTACAATTGCAGGCAAGAAAGAAGGGGAAGGTCCTCTCGGAAAAGAATTTGACATGGTTGTAGAAGATGACCTGTGGGGAGAAAAATCCTGGGAGAAATGTGAACTAAAGTTTCAAAAAGAAGCAGTTAAAAATTTAATGGATAAGAACAACTTAATGAAGGAAGACATTGACCTTCTAATATCAGGTGATTTATTAAATCAAATAGCTTCATCATCCTTTGCCGCAAGAGATTTACAGCTACCTTATATCGGGGTATACGGAGCATGTTCTACGATGGCTTTGACCTTGGGTCTGGGGTCGCTTATCATTGACGGAGGCTTTGCCAATAACGTTATATGTGCAACATCAAGTCACTTCTGCAGTGCAGAAAGGCAGTACAGATTACCCCTTGAAATGGGAGGCCAGCGTCATATGTCAGCACAATGGACTGTTACAGGTGCCGGAGCAGTATGGCTGTCTAACAGCGGAAGCGGTCCCAGGATAAAAAATGTTACCTTCGGTAAAATTCAGGATCTGGGAGTAAAAGATGCCAACAACATGGGAGCTGCCATGGCACCTGCGGCATATGATTCATTAAGGCAGCACCTTGAGGATACTGGGATAGATTATGATTTAATAGTCACGGGAGATCTGGGTACTGTGGGTAAATCAATCGTAAATAAAATGTTTAATGAAGATAGCAGCAGTATTGAAAAAAAATATGATGACTGCGGTACAATAATTTACGACATAGATAAACAGGATGTTCATGCAGGAGGAAGTGGGTGCGGATGTTCGGCAACCGTATTCGGAGCATTTTTGTACAAAAAGCTTTTGAACAGGGAAATAAACAGGCTGTTATTCACATCTACAGGAGCACTCCATTCTCCCACATCTACCCTGCAAGGAGAAAGCATACCAGGAATAGCACATTGTATCGGTATTGAAATGTAAGGAGAAAGTATGAATTACTTAATGAGTTTTATAGTAGGGGGAATTATATGTGTGATAGGACAAATAATAATTGACACTTTTAAAAAGAACAATGCTTACTTGCTGGTTCTATTAGTTGTAGCAGGAACATTTCTTGGCTACTTCGGCATATACGATAAAATTATTGAAATAGGATATTCAGGTGCGACGGTACCTCTCCTGGGTTTTGGGCATTCATTGGCGGAAGGCGCAGTTGAAGAAGCAGCATCGAAGGGGTTTATCGGAGCTTTAAGCGGAGGTGTTGTAAAAACAGCTCCGGGAGTAGCGGCGGCACTGCTGTTCGGATACATAGCTGCCGTGATATTTAGTCCAAAAGGAAATAAATAAAAACTAAAAAAAGAAATGGTTCAG
>DHUT01000095.1:28662-34132 GCA_002409285.1 Firmicutes bacterium UBA5227
CTGAACCATTTCTTTTTTTAGTTTAATTTTCAACAGAATTAATTAAGTCATCCAGAGCGGAGGAACCACTGTCACTACCTCCGCCGTTATTTCCGTTTCCGTTGTTTGTTCCGTTGCTGCCATTACCGCTACCGTTATTATTGTTATTATTGTTATTTCCGTTATCTGTATTTTCAATTATTTCATCAATGTCTTCCCCTGAAGAATCGTCATCACCGTCGTCATCTTTGTCCTTGTCGGGATTTTCTTCACTGTCCTTCCACTGGTCAAAATGCCATTTAGTGTGGTAGGTACATGTCTTTGTAGGAATCTGGAACTGATAGTCAGAAGTTACGAGACCACTGAACGTAAGACTTGCAACAGGTACACCAAGCACACTGACGATTTGACCGCTTTCATCAAATTCTACCTGACCCACATAAATCTGCTTCAGCTCATCTGAAGAGAATGTAACTTTGTCCTCAAGAACCTGCTGATAAAGCTGTTTAGCCTCGTAGTTTCCGGATTTTGATTCAGGGTCATAAGGAATTTTCCTTTTTATAAACACTCTTTCTTCAATCAAATTGCCGGGACAGAACTCAGATTTTAACATATTTGACGAAGTACATACCTCAACTTTAACGTGCGCATCACAAGTTTCCGTCGGCTGAGTTCCCGGAACAAAGTATTCAGTTATAATCTGGCTTCCTCTTTGGTCGTGAGAGCAAAGTTCAGTAGGTAATTTTCCTGACTGGCTGCAAACCTGGACCGGAATCAGATTAGGATTACGCTCAAACTTCGCAGGAGGCAAGCCCTGATGTATAGGAGTCATAATTCCGCTCCACAATCTTGCATTTGCACCGCTGTCAATATTGATTGAAAGCTTCATCTGAACATTATCGTTTCCTACCCATACACCGCCTACATAGTATGGTGTAAATCCTACAAACCAGAAATCTCCGTTTGCCTGTGTTGTACCTGTCTTACCTGCAACTTCGATTCCCATTTCTGCAGGAAGCTTTGCCTTGTAGGAAAGACCAGGATTGACAGTTGTTCTTAAAATATCCTTCATCAGTGAGGCAACCTCAGGGCTGACAACCACATGGGTTTCCGGAACCTTCTCCAGTATAGTTTCACCCTTGGTGTTTACTACCTTTGTGTAAGAAATAGGCTCAATGTATACTCCGTCATTGGCAATGGCTCCATATGCCGCTGTCATGCCCAGTGGAGTAAAGCCCTTAGTCAGTCCGCCCAGTGCAAGAGAAGCCAGATTCACATCGTTGTATGCGGTATTTTCTGCCGGTGAAACAAATGTGTCATTTTCAGGATTATCAAGATCAATTAAACCCAATTTAGCCAATGAATTCATTGAAGCATCTGTTCCTATGGTTTCAAGCATTGTAACCGCATTTGTGTTAATCGACTGTTCGATTGATTTACGTAAGGTCTGTAATCCCCAGTATTTTACTTCTCTGTGCTCATACCAGTTTTTAGGCCATCTGTCGCCATTTTCGTTGTATCTTGGAACATCATCCAGGATGTATGCCGCAGAATATCCCATATCCAGTGCCGGCAGATATACAGATAAAGGCTTTATAGTTGAACCAGGCTGTCTTGTGGCATCCGTAGCACGGTTAAATGTCTTGCTTCCTTCTATATCTCTTCCGCCTATTAATGCCTTTATTTTACCAGTTCTGTAGTCCATAATAACAGTTGCCGACTGAGGCTGTACCGTTCCTTTTTCGTGGAAGAAGAAATGTCCCTCCGGAATTCTCAAAACACCGTCACTGCCAACAACAAACATATCACTGTTATTATCCACATAATTCTTAGGAATCCTGAACGTTCCCTTTGTTCCTTTCTGCTCAAGAACCTCATAATTATTTCCAATGTTTAAGGCGCCTATATTGTGCGAAACAAAGTTCAACTTTTCATCTACGGTATATGCATCTACAATATCAATAGATGAACCGTAAATATCAAATTTTTTGGAGTTTATGACCAGGTTTCCGCTTTCGTCAAAATAATATTCATCAGCATTCAGATAAACATTATTTTGTTCATCCATTATATTTTCTTTTGCATAAAATATAAGCTGACCATTTTCATTCAGTATATTCAACGCAGAATCCAGCATTCCGCTTCCTGAACCATCTGACCATTTGAAATATCTCCAGTCCTGACCGGTAGGCTTGGTTCCCGAAGGTTCCGCACCAAGGAACAATGCAGGAAAATTACTATATGAATCCTCCAGCGACTTCTGCATATTCACATCAATTGTAGTTGTTATTGTCAATCCGCCCTTGTAAAGATAATTTTCTGCTTCCTCATATGTTTTATTCTGGGTTGCCATTAAATCTTCAATAACTTTATCCTTGACATAATCCATTGGAGTGGAAGAAATACCCTCTACCTTTGTCTGACCCGGATTTAAAGCAACACGCATATCCTCTGCCATGGCAGCATCATATTCACTCTGTGTGATATGTCCCAATTCAAGCATTTTGTTTAATATAACATGCTGTCTCTCAATTGCTTTTTCGTTGTAAACACAGGCGTATTGTACAGAGCCAATGTATACATATCCAACTATGTCCTCTTCGGGAGTGTCCTCTAAATCATCTAAATTATACCTGTTAAAGGGCGCATAGTATACCGTACTCTTAGCCGCTCCTGCAAGGAGTGCGCTTTCTGCCAGTGTAAGCTCCTCCACATCCTTTGAAAAATAAGTATGTGCCGCTGTCTGAACACCATATGCACTCTGCCCCAACGGGATGGTATTAAGGTAATTTTCAAGAATTTGATCCTTAGAAAGCTTTTTTTCTACCTTCATCGCAAGATACATTTCCTGAATTTTACGCTCCCAGACCTTGTCTCCGGTCAGGTATAAATTTTTTACAAGCTGCTGGGTTATTGTGCTTGCTCCCTGAGCCGTAGGGTCTCCAACCTTTACATTATGTATTAATGAGCCCATAATACGCTGAATGTCAATTCCAAAATGATCATAAAATCTCTGATCCTCTATGGAAATAAACGCATATTGCAAGTGTTTGGGTATTTGACCTAACTTTACAATTTCCCTGTTTTCATTAGGGTCATGAATCTGCTCAACAATATTTCCGTCTTCATCAACTATTACGGAACTTTCCGAAAGTGATGTAAGTGCGGTGGTAGGATCTATTTCCGGTGCACTTTTGGCAATTCCTATAACCATACCGGCTACATAACCGCCGGCTATTATCACGGCTGCCAATATAACAAGAAGTGCTATTCTCAGCACGACTTTTATTTTTTTCTTTCGCTTTTTTTTCTTCCTGGCAGGCCTTGAGCCGTCGTTCTGACTTTCCTTTATTTCAATATCTTTCTTATTTTCTTTTGACATATTAACCTCCGTTAGTAATGAACTTCAAGTTAATCACAAAACAATCTAACATTGTCAAAGATTTTAAGTTCTTACATATTATATAATAGAAAGGGCGTGAAATCAATAGTTGAAAAAATATAATGGAAGCATCATAAAAATGATTATAATCATATTATTAGTATTTACGTTAATAACATACTACTATATTGAAGTAAATATAAGACCCACATTAGCTTCAATCTGTGAGATTCAGGCAAAGGTCATAGCTACAAAAATAATAAATGAAACGGTGAGAGATGAGCTGAACAAGGAAGCGATTAAAGACCAGATTCTCATACCAAGTTATGACAAGCAGGGAAAAATTAACATGATACGAACTGATGCAATGATTATGAACAATATTTCAAATAATATTGCAAAAAATGTCCAGCAGAAAATTGTTAAATTAGAGCAGCAGAAATTCGGCATACCCCTATTTACCGCACTGGACAGCCAGCTCCTTGCGGGAAAAGGACCAAATCTCAAATTTTCAATTCTGCATCAAGGCAGTGTTCTGGTGGACTTCATTACCGAGTTTGAAGAGTCAGGCATCAACCAGACCAGGTATAAAATATACATAACAGTGGAAGTAGATATGAGAATTATAAGTCCGGTTACCACCAGCAGCACAACAGTAAAAAACAATGTGCTCATAGCCGAAATAGTAATAGTAGGTGAAGTGCCGGAATCCTATATGAATTTTCCTTCATTAAATGACCTGCAGCAGAAATAAACAAATTCCTGTACTATAATTATAAAAGTGTGGTAAAATACAAAAGAAAATAATTTTAATAAATCGGAGGATACATGGAAGAAAATAAAGAAAGATGCCTTTTAATAGCTGTGCAGTTATCGGGCAATGAAGAAGAAAACGACATGGAGGAGCTTGAACAGCTGATTGAAGCTGCAGATGGCGTTGTAATTTCGAGTATCGTCCAAAACAGACAATCAATCGACAACCGTTACTATGTAGGTCAGGGCAAGCTGGATGAAATTGCAAACTATGTTAAGGAACTTGAAATAGACACGGTAGTGTTTAATGATGAACTCAGCGGCTCTCAAATAAGAAATATTGAGGAAGCTGTGGATGCAAAGGTAGTAGACAGAACAAACCTCATTTTGGATATATTTGCAAAGAGGGCTCTGACAAAGGAAGGTAAACTTCAGGTTGAACTTGCACAGCTTAAGTACAGCCTTCCAAGACTCATTGGCTTAAATAAGAACCTTTCAAGGCTTGGAGGAGGAATAGGCACAAGGGGTCCAGGTGAACAAAAGCTTGAGCTTGACAGAAGAAGAATCAAAGAAAAAATAAACGATATACAAACGGAGCTTAATGAGCTGGAAAAAGTAAGAGAAACTAAAAGAAAAAAAAGAATGAAGGATCAGGTTCCGATTATATCCATAGTGGGATATACAAACGCCGGCAAGTCCACACTTTTAAATTCACTAATTGAAATTCAGCACACTGAAGAGGAAGCAGAAAATAAAAAGGTATTTGTGGAAGATATGCTTTTTGCAACTCTGGAAACAGAGCTTAGAAGGGTAAGGCTTCCGGGAGGCAGAAGAGCAGTATTTTCAGATACCGTAGGATTTATTAAAAAACTTCCCACTCAAATTGTTGAAGCCTTTAAAGGTACCCTGGAGGAAATTAAGTATGCAGATTTAATTATTCACCTGATTGACATTAATGACGAAAACCTTCAGCAGCATAAGGAAACCACAACAAAGCTGATAGAAAAAATCACAGATAAGGATATACCTGTACTAACAGTCTACAATAAAATAGACAAAATTATTAATGACAAAATATCAACTGTTTCAACAAACGATATTATTTATATATCGGCAAAAAATAAATACAACATAGACTTACTGTTAGAAAAGGCAGACTACAAGATAAACGGAGCAAAACATAAGCATTCCCTTAAAATTTCCAACAAACATTTAAAAGACTATTACTGGCTATATGAAAACAGGTATACTGAAAATGTGGAATTTGACGGTGACGGTGTTAACTTTGATGCTGTGTTGTATGACAATGAAACGGAACAGTTCAGAGACTATATAACAGGTGGAAATAATGAGTAA
>DHUT01000016.1 GCA_002409285.1 Firmicutes bacterium UBA5227
TTCTGGTTAAGTGTGAACAGTAACGTAATTTAAATAAAAAAATTATTAATACTTTATTTAAAATAGGATTTTTTAAGGAAGTTATGGTAAAATATTAATTAATTATATAAAGATAGGAGTGATTGCGTGTTAAACAGGAATTTGATTGAAGACACATTAAATGCTGCTTTGTCAACAGGGGGAGATTTTGCCGAAGTTTTTGTTGAAGACAGAACAAACAATGGTATTGTAATGATTGGGGGCAAGGTTGACAGTACCATGTCCGGAAGGGATTACGGTGTTGGTGTAAGAATATTCAAGGGATTTAACAGTGTTTATGCTTATACAAGCAAATCGGATCGTGAAAGCCTGATAGCTACGGCAAAAAAGGCTGCGGCTGCTATTGAAGGAAATCAGGCAAATAAAATATTGAATCTTGAGAAGTCAGATGTTAAAAATATTAACCTGGTACAAATTGACCCTGACAGTATTAAAAAAACTCAAAAAGTTCAATTCATGCGTCAGGCATATACTACGGCCTTTGACTATAGCGACCTTATTACTCAGGTAACCGTAAGTCTGACTGATTACACTCAAAATATAATGATTGCAAACTCTGAGGGTTTGTGGAGAGAGGACACGAGAGTGCGGTCTCGTCTGGGAATTTCCTCGGTAGCTTCCAAGGATGGAGAAATGCAGTCAGGTTTTTGGGGACCGGGTGCAAGCAAGGGATATGAATTTTTTGAAAATATGGATGTTGACTATTATGCAAGGGAAGCTTCTCGAATTGCGGTTACAATGGTAAACGCAAAATACAGTCCCAGCGGCAAGATGCCTGTAATTATTGATAACGGCTTTGGGGGAGTAATTTTCCACGAAGCATGTGGTCATGGTCTGGAGGCTGCTGCAGTTGCAAAAGGGCTTTCGGTTTTCACAGGTAAGATTGGTCAGCAAATAGCATCTCCTCTTGTTACGGCAATAGATGACGGTTCAATGCCGGGAGAGTGGGGTTCATACAGCATTGATGATGAAGGAACAAAATCTCAAAAAAATGTACTTATTGAAAATGGTATACTTAAGGGTTATATGATTGACAAACTGAATGCAAGGAGAATGAATATGGATGTTACAGGCTCATCCAGGCGTCAAAGCTACAGATTTGCTCCAACATCACGTATGTCGAATACATTCATTGATAACGGTAAATCAACTCCTGAAGAGATAATAGCAAGTACTGAAAAGGGAATTTACGCTAAACAAATGGGAGGCGGTTCTGTAAATCCAAGTACCGGAGAGTTTAACTTTGCAGTAATGGAAGGCTACATAGTTGAGAATGGGAAAATTAAAGAACCTGTAAGAGGTGCAACCCTTATAGGAAAAGGAACTGACATATTAACAAAGATAGATATGGTCGGAAATAATCTCATGCTTGGTCAGGGTATGTGCGGTGCTTCAAGCGGAAGCATACCTGCCAATGTAGGTCAGCCTATGATAAGAGTATCAGAAATAACCGTAGGCGGAAGGGAAGGTGAAAAATAGTGGAAATAAAATCATTGATAGAAAAGATATTTCAGGAGGGAAAACGTCAGAACCTTGGAGACATGGAGGTTTTTTACTCTGCCGGAAGCAGTCTTTCATTGAAAGTGTTTGAAAAAGAGCTTGACGGCTACAGCCTTTCTGAAAGTGAAGGTTTGTCATTGAGAGGTATTTACAATGGAAAGATGGGATATTCATACACTGAAAAGGTTGACGAATCTTCCATTGATATGCTTGTTAAAAATGTTGTAGAAAATGCAACTGTAATTGATTCGGATGATGAGGAATTCATTTATGAGGGGTCAAAGGAATACAAAAAGGTGGATACATTTAATTCAGAGCTTGAATGCGTTTCTGAAACTGACAAAATAAATTTTGTGAAGCAGTTGGAGGAAGAAGCCCTGAAGTTAGATAAGAGAATTACTTCTGTTGAAACCTGTGTTTATGGTGACGGATATGGTGAAACCATAATGTCAAACACGAAGGGTCTTTATCTTCATGATAAAAGTAATGTTGCCTACACCTATGCTGTGGTGGTAGCTAAAGATGGCGACGATATAAAGACGGGGATGGCATACAGGACAGGAAATGATTTTTCAAAATTTAATGCTAAAGAAATAGCTGCAGAAGCCGTTAACGAAGCACTTTCCATGTTAGGGGCCAAGTCTGTTAAATCAGGAGATTATGCGGTAGTTATCAGAAATAGTGCGGCGGCTGATTTGCTGGAGGCATTTACAGGAATTTTTTCTGCAGAAGCTGTACAAAAAAATCTTTCTCTTCTTAAGGATAAGCTGAACCAGCAAATAGGAAGCGAAAGATTCACATTGGTGGATGATCCTTTCATGGAAGGGGGATTAGCTTCCATGTCTTTTGACGGCGAAGGAGTTGCATGCAGTTATAAAAAGGTAATAGATAAGGGTGTATTAAAAACATATTTCCATAATTTAAAGACTGCAAATAAGGATGGTGTGGTAACAACCGGAAATGCCAGCAAGGGTTCATATAAAGCATCAATAGGTATTGCACCTTCTAACTTTTATGTTGAAAAGGGTGAGAGGTCTCTAAAAGAAATCATAGCAGGAATGGATTCCGGCATTATGATTACTGAACTTCAGGGCCTGCACTCAGGGCTTAATTCAATATCAGGTGACTTTTCTTTAGCGGCTCTGGGATATGAAATTAAAGAAGGAAAAATCTCAAGGCCGGTTGAACAGATTACTGTTGCGGGAAATTATTTTGAAATGCTCAAGAATGTGGAAGAGGTAGGTTCAGATTTGAAGTTTGGATTACCGGGAGAATCTTATATAGGGTCACCTTCATTAAAGATAAAAAAGCTGGCAATAGCAGGAGAATAGACAGGTGAAATTTAAAAGACAATCCCGTTTGGATTGTCTTTTAAAAAGTTTTTTTTGCTAATCTATTCGTTCATGTTCGTTAAATAATAATGTTATGCAGTACAAACCTGCCAAACCTACAAGCCCATACACCAAGCGGCTGAATATTGCTGTCTGACCTCCAAATATAGCAGCAATCAGATCGAACTGAAACAGCCCGATAAGCCCCCAGTTTATAGCTCCTATAATGACTAATACCAATGAAAATTTATCCATAGGTTTACCCTCCTTAATTCAAATATATTGTTATTGTTTCAATAATTTGCTATATTATGCACAAAATTAAAAAAATAAATTCAAACTGGTTATAATTAACACATATCCTTAACATGAATATAATAAATACAGGATGAAATAAAGACTATGTCTTTATCTGCATGATTGTATCAGTGTGAAGCAAATTAAACGCAGGCACTTATATAATAACTAAAAAGTATGTGTAAGGAGGTTAATATGGAAGATTTAAGACCTAATAATGAAGCAAGTGAAAATGTAAATATTCAATGTGATTGTGACAGGGACAGAGTGGGTGGAAGAGAGGGAATAAGAAGACCTCAGCCACAGCCCCCATGTTGTGACAGAAATATAGTGGCAGGCGCAGGAGGCATAGATTCATCTCTGTTGTTTTTCTTTTTATTGTTAGTGTTAATTGTGTGCCAAAGTGACTGTGACATAGAATTGGATACTTTGCTATGGTTCTTCCTGCTTCTGGTAGTTATTTACAACAGATACGCATTTTAAAATAAGTCTGCCTGAATCAGGCAGACTTATTTTCCTCATCTATCAATTCAACCTCAAGCTTGTCAAAATCAATTTCATCAATAAAGTCCTGAGGATAAAAAGTAACATATTTAAATTGAGAGAATTCCAAGTCATGTTTTTTCAGCCATATCGGTACACTTATATCAAGTCTTTGACATATTTCCTTCAGGCATTTATCCCTCTTTTCCGAGGTGGAAATGTCCTCGTTATTTTTGACTACGATTGAATCAACCAAGTGGTTCCTTTTAATTTTTTTTGCCCATAATTTATACATATTTCTCCAGGTAGCATGCTCCTTATTTAAATTTTGCAATAACTTCGGAGCCTCTGCTGAAGACTCCTTTTGTGTAATCAATTTCAGCACCCTTTATTGCGCCTTCCAGGTCTTCAGATACAATTATATCATAGTCCTCTGCTTTATAAACCTTATCTTTGCCTGACTGTTTCTCCGAAACAATGCCTAACTCGGATCCGCATTAAGGATAGCTCGTTATTTTTATATGAAACTATTTATACAGAAAGCAGGATTTTTTTTGCGTCATCTTTATTTGAAACATTTATTTTTTTTATAATTTCAACAGGTCTGTTATTAATGACGTATATGCAATTCGACAAAGTCGCAGCTTCATCCACATCATGGGTTATGAAAAGTACTGTCCTTTTGCTTTCAGCCCATAGCTTTTTAAACAATGTAACCATTTCGTTTTTTAATTTTGCATCCAACCCCTTAAACGGTTCATCCAAAATCAAGAAATTTGAAGGGTATGCAAATGCTCTTGCAAGAGAAACCCTTTGACACATGCCTCCGCTTAATGCATCAGGTTTGTAATTCTCATATCCGCTTAATTCAACCAAATCAATATAGCTGTTGATAATATTTACCCTTTTTTTATCATCATAAACATCCCTGAGCACAAAGTCAATATTTTCATAAACATTGTACCACCGCAAAAGTCTCGGCTCTTGAAAAACATATGAATATACAGCCTTTTCAAACCCTGTTACGTTTCCTTCGTCAACAGGAATTAAATTAGCGGCAATGTTGGCAATAGTAGTCTTGCCTACCCCTGAAGGGCCAAACAGGCATGTTATTTTACTTTCTTCAAAAGAGATGCTGAAATTTTTTAAGATTTCCAGGTCATCATATTTTTTACATACATTTATCAGACTAATCATAATTCCTCGATTCAAACACTTTCTTTAATATGGCTTCAAAAATATGACTTAAAAATATAATTATTACTGTCCAGGCAAAAAGGTCCGGTATTTCCAGATAAACCTTTGAATCATACAAATGACTTCCAATTGAGTACTTGGGAAGACTTAAAACCTCTGCTGCGGATGTTACCTTCCAACTGATGCCAAGTGCGGAAATCATGGAAGCCTTAATATAGGGCAGAGCAGAGTAAAAGTAAACGGATTTTATAATGTTTATTTTTTTTATGTTGTAGATTTTACACATCTGAAGAAGTTTAACATCTGTTGATTGTATTCCGCTTACCGTATTTGTCCATATAATTGGGAAGCACATTAGAAATGCAACAAAAATAGGAACGTTGGTATCCCTGAACCACATAATTGCAATAATGATTATGGACATAACAGGAATAGTACGGATAATTGATATTAATGGATTGAACAAATCGTAGAAAAATTTGTTTACACCGCAAATATATCCTGTTACTATGCCTGCAGCACAGGAAATCAAAAAACCTGTAAGTGTTCTGTAGGTACTGTAAAATATGGTAATGTATGTGTCCTTTGATTTTAATAAATCAAACAGCGCTTCAAATGCGGAAATGGGAGAAGGGAGGTAAATCTCCCGGTTGATGATTAGAGACAGTATCTCCCACACTGTAATCCAAAATATTATTATTAAAAACTTCCTGCTGTTATTGTGCAAAATAGAATGCATCATCAGGCAGCTTTCCTCCTATGGAACTTGGATTAGAATCAAACAGAATCTTAAAAAAGTCGTTTAGTCCAGCTTTTGCCCCCTGTGCACTTACATAGCTGATACCGCAATAAGGTATTGCTTTTTCCACCATTGCAGCACTGGGCATAATTTCATTTTTCTCCACCAGCGTCGAAGCATCCTTTGGATTTTCGATAACCCAGTTAACCGAGGCTTCATATTCTTTTAAAAATTCTGAAACAAATTCCTTGTTGTTTTCAGCAAACTCCTTGTTTACAACAATACAGCCCATATACAATTCACTTGCACCGGAGGATGCTTCTTTCCAGGCTTCATTTAAATCAATAAGCATCTTTACATTGTTGTTCTTCATAATTGTTTGTGTAACAAAAGGCTGAGGTAGAAGAGCTACTCCCGTATCACCTGCAATTACAGACTGTGCCAGTGTTGCATGGTCTGGAGAATAATCAAGCTCAACTTTTCCCTCAAGGTTGTTTTGCTTTAAAATATAGTTCATGGCAAAGTCCGGGGTAGACCCCTTTCCGCTCATACCAAGGGTTTTACCCTCTAAATCTGCTAAGGATGAAACTTCATCTGTACCAACTATATATAAATTGCCTATGGTGTTTACTGCCATTAATTGGATTTCACCTTCTGTTTTGTTGTATAAAACAGATGCTAAATTGACAGGAACTGAAGAAATTTGAATTTCACCGTTAATGATTTTAGCTGTAAGTGCATCCGGAGCACTTTCGGCAATATATTCTACATTGTAACCTTGGCTGTTCATAGCTTTTTCATCAATCATTTTAATCATTCCTATTGATGTGGGACCCTTCAGTCCTGCAATGGTGACCTGGGTGGTTTCTTGTGGCTCTTCTTTTACCTCTTCGTAGTTATTTGGGGTTTCCTGCACTTGATTTTCCCCGGAATTTGGATTTTCACCTGCAATATTTGTGCAGCCTGCAAACAATGCAATAATTAAAATTACTGCTGACAATAAACTTAGTTTTCTCATATTTCCTCCAAATATTTATTTTTTTGATAATGCACTTCTTACGCTCAAGCCTTTCAATTTTCCTAATTTTCCTGTCAAGGCACCAATTTCATCGGTTGTACCGTCAACAATCAATGAAATAACACTCACACCCCGTTCCCTATAGGGAACACCCATCCTTCCGATAATTATGCTGCCGTATTGGTGCAACAATTCATTTACATCTGAAACCATGGCCAGATCTTCAATTAAAATTCCAATTACTCCTATTCTTTTATCCATACATTCTCCTTAAAACAAAAATTCCTTGCAGGCACAAGGAATAAAAGTCAGTTATGTACTTATGTTTCCTTGCTCTCAGACTACCTTAAGCTCAGATTTATTTAATTTATGTGTGCTATTTAAAGGATAGTAAATCTTCTTTTGATATATTGAAATATTGAGCAAAACTTGCCAAATAAAATTCAGATGGTTCTTCATCGCCAACTTCATACAATTTTATTCTTTCTCTTGGTACATTCAGTGCAACACTCAGCTCCTGCTTGGTTATATCCTTTCCCTTTCTGATTTGCCTCAATCTTTCGCCTAATGTCATAACATCACCTCTAAATTTATTTGATTGTATATATATTATATCAATATTTACAGATATTACAATAAACATAAAACAAATTAAAATGACATTATGTTAATATTTGCGGCAATAATGAAGTAGTTATAAAAACGGATTTATTTTTGGATAAATTATGTTATAATAGACTCATCATATAAAGGTGGAGAGCTTATGAAAATAGGTGAGTTTGCAAAAAAACATAATATCACACAAGATACGATACGGCATTATTTAGAGCTGGGACTGCTTGCAACTGAGAAAAAAGGAGGGCATTATGACTTCAGCGAAAGCGACAGCCATGATTTAATTCAAATTATGGAATTAAAAAACTTGAGTTTTTCCCTGAATGAAATTCAAAGAATATTGACAATTCAAAGAATAAGCGGGTCCAATACAAATACGTTCCGGAATTTATATCTTTCATTTCTTAAAGATAAGCAGACAGAAGTTGAATATGAGTTGACAAAATTTATAAAATACAATAGTCTCATAAAGGGCAAAATCCATGAAATCCAGTCGACGGAGTCAAACAGCAGAAAAAATTTGGGTTTCCCTATTTTATCATTGCACTTGCTGGTATGTCCAAAATGCCGGTCAGATTTAAACTTATCTGACGGAACAATTGAGGAAAACAGTATAATTGATGCAAATCTCAGATGCTCCTGCGGATATGAAGCTAAAATTCGAAATGGCATTTTTATCAATGAGAGCTCTGTGAAAACAAAGCTTATGAATGGGGAAAAAATGCCTTCAAAAGAAGAATACCTGGCTTCATCATCATATGAGTACAACAATTTTCTGTATAAAGGAATGAATTCGTTGATTGAATTCGTCAATAAGTATGGCAGTGAGCCTGATTATATAATGGAGCTGGATAATTGTGTAGGATTTTTTTTACTTCAATACATAAAGTATCTTCCAGGTAAATCCACCTATATTTTAATTGACTACG
>DHUT01000025.1 GCA_002409285.1 Firmicutes bacterium UBA5227
TGCAAATTTGAATGTTCTTTTTTTATCTCATTGAGAAAAATATTTACCTTTCAGAGCTGCGTATCCATATTGAACCAATTTCAAAGCACTTTATTTTGGCTGAAAGGAATAGGTATATTACCGGTGAAGGCAGGAGAAAAAGATTTGTTGAATATGCTATTACCAGATGATACAATGTTATGCATAGTGTAATACATTATTAGAATAATAATTAAATTGGAGGCGGTTATGAAATATCTATTTGTTTGCTATAAAAGGTGCAGCACATGTGCTAAGGCAAGGAAGTGGCTGGATGAAAACGGCATTGAATATAATTCAGCGTTAAATATAAAAATTAAAAAGTACTAAATATTAAGTTTTACACAAGGAGGAACTATGGAAGCTATTTTTAACAGAAGAAGTATAAGAAACTATAAGGAACAGGAAATATCTATATGTATTATTTGCTATATATAAAATTGACAAATATCAACATCATAAAATTAAGAGAGGTAAGAAAATGGCTAATGTAATAATTAATAAAGAAACATGCATCGGATGTGGATTGTGTGTTAAAGATTGTTCAAATGGTGCAATTATTTTAGAGGATAAGAAAGCAAAGGTTAATCTGAAATTATGTAATGAATGTTCTCATTGTGTTGCTGTCTGTCCTCAGGCTTCGGTGTCTATGTCGGATTATGATGAAAATGAAATAATTAAATATGATAAGGGCAGATTGAATATTGCTCCGGATGATTTTTTATATTTACTGAAATTCAGGAGAAGTGTGCGCCAATTTAAGAATAAGGACATTGAATCTGATAAATTGGCGGGAATTATAGAGGCAGGCCGTTATTCGCCCACAGCCAGCAACAGACAATCAAATCGTTTTATAATAATTAAGGATAAATTAGATGATGTCAGAAATTCAGCAATAAACACTTTGTACGATATGGCAGTTAATACTGATTATATGAAAAACCAGCCTGTTTATCGAAATCTATTCATAAAAATGCATGAGGATTATAAAAACAATAAAGGGGACAGGCTGTTTTTTAACGCTCCGGCAGTTATGGTCATTACAAGCGAAAATAAATCAGGATTTGCTGATATTGATGCCGGTATTGCAGCTTCAAGAATGGAATTGCAGGCTGTTTCCTCAGGTCTTGGAGTTTGCTATATCGGATTTTTAAAAAGCGCAATTACATTAAATAGTGATATTAAAAAGTTAATGGATATGGGGGATAATGAGGAATTTATTCTTTCGTTTGTTCTTGGCTATCCTGATGTAAAGTATCAAAGAACAGTAAACAGAAAACCTGCAGATGTCAGAATTATTTGAATACCGAAAAACATAGGTGAGGTACGGGCGGACACGGCAACGTGTAAAGAACCCACTCCGATTCCTTGGAATTGTAGTGGGCTTTGAATTTTTGGCAATTATCTTATACTGATTACTGTTTTAATGTCCCGGTGACATTCTTTGTGCCAGTAACCTTAGGTCAATACCGTATTTTTCTAGAAGATCAATATTTTGATATTTTGTCATAAATGCAATATAGGCCATATATTGATTGTTGTTTGGGTAGTTGGGCAGTTGTCGGGCAAATTCCAAAAAAGTCTCGTATGTTTCAGGATCGGGACAGACATTTTCCCGAACTGCAGAACATAATTTAAGCATGAAATTATTTTCTTCTTCGTCATAGGTCTTGTAAGTCTCCAATGACTCTTTGGAAAAATCATCTTTTTCGATAGCCTCCGCTAATGCTTTAGCTGCTGCCCTTCCGGACTTCATTCCATTATCAAAACCGCCTCCGGAATAGCACTGAATGTGGTTGCCGGCATCTCCTACCGCTAAAATGCCATTGTCATGAACTTTTCCTACGCATCTGCTGGTAGGCAAACGCCAACCCTTTATTTCGCCTACCAGTTTTGCTTCTCCTAACCGTTCTTTACCAATCTTTGTGTTGTCTCTCCACCAGGTAAAGTAATCCTCAAGACGTTTATTGCCGTTCTGAAGGTTTTTTGAGGTGATAAAAACACCTACATTGGCCTTCTTGTGTCCCTCGGGGAACAGCCACATATATCCGCCCGGGTAGAAGGATTTATCGGGGTAATGTTCTTCAACAACTCCGTCCTCAATTCCGTTTATATTTTCAAAGTAGCCTCTGGCTCCCATGAATACCAGTTCAGGGTCATCATTGAAGAAGCCGAAGGGGCGGCCCAATGTTGAATGTCCGCCGTCTGCCAATACTACCGCATCGGCTCTAAGCTCAACCATCTTTCCTTTGTATACGGCACGTACGCCTTTTGCGTAGTTTCTTTCGCGAATTACTTCAACAGCTTCGCAATTCTCCATCCAGTCAGCTCCGGCATTAAGTGCGGCACGTCTAACAATGTCGTCAATAGTACGCCTTGGACAGGCAAAGCCGCCAGGTTCTTTCTGTGGAGGTCCGGCAAATGTGGTCATCTCCTCCTTAATACCGCTGAATCTGGATCCGATAAGAGCAAATCCGACTTTTTTTGCCTCTTCGAAGATTCCCATATCTTTGTAGATATCATTAACTGCAGTTTGTCCGTCTCCGCAAGGCTTATCTCTCGGCCATGTTTCTTTGTCAATTAAAAGAACATCAACTCCCGATTTTGCAAGATAAAATGCAGTTGAAGCCCCTGATGGTCCCGCACCGACAACAATAACTTTACGTTTATCAAACATTTTCATTACCTCCTTTCTCAACTCTTACCATTGAGATTACATCACCCTTGGGACAGACAGTAATACATGCTCCGCATCCTATGCAGCGCGAAGTATCAATCTTGCTGTAACCGCATTGCAGACAGCGTTTTACTTCAATATCAACGATGTCCTTTCCGTATTCAACCTCCACTTCCGTAAAGGTACTGATACGTTCTTTTAATGGAGCGACAGGTGTTGCCGGTCGTGCTACTTTTAAACGTGTTGCGGGGTAGATTCTTTCTTCTACGGGAGCAGTGTGCAATTCATGTTCAATATTTCTGATTCTACGTTTTTGCAGCATTTCATCCGCCTTTGCAGCTGCTTTTTTTCCTGAGGCCATTGCGTCTATAACCGAGCAGGCATTTTCAGACAAGTCACCGGCAAACAGGAACATATCGTCGTCTTCGAAATCTTTCCACAGTTCGTCAGCCTGTTGTCCGATGGCAACAATTACACAGTCTGCAGGAAGTGTTATTTTCTGCTCTGCATCTGTATTAAATTTAATTTCACCTTTTTCAGATTTGCTAAAGCTTATTACTTTGTTTAATTCAACACCATTCAGCATGACCTGCTCACCTAAAAAGCGTTTTGGAGCCCAGGCTTCCATAAGTTTTACGCCTTCGGCTTCTGCTTCCTCCCGTTCCCATGGGTGACATGGAACTTCACACCCACACTCAAGGCATACGGCTGTAACACTTTTCGCTCCCAGACGGATAGCTGTACGTGCACAATCTAAAGCCACATTACCTCCTCCGATTACAACCACATTACCATTGTCTATAAACTCCTGTCCCGGGTAAGAACGCATGGGCTGATGGTTATTTACACGCTCCATGAAATTAAGCGCTGTATAAACTCCCTCCTTTTTATATCCCTCAATCGGGAGTTCTTTTGAGTAAGGGGTTCCCGCTGCAACAATTATTTTGTCAAAATTCTTTTTTAGTTCCGCAATCTGTCGCCTTGAAATGCTGGTATTTAACCGGAATCTCATCCCTGCCTGTTCCAATTTTTTTATGTCTCTTTCGATAATATTCTTTGGAATGCGGAATTTTGGTATTCCCTTGTTGAGCATTCCGCCGGCAACGGGTTCTTTATCGAAAACGGTTACACGATATCCAAGCAGAGAAAGATTATGTGCCGCCATTAACCCTGCGGGGCCGGCACCTATGACAGCGATTTCCTCCTGAAAAATAACAGGATACTTGTCGGGAATATAGTCATCGAACGTATCACTTAAATACCTTTTGATGCTGCGTATAGCTATTGGTTCATCCACAAGAGTGCCGCGTTTGCAAACCTGCTCACATGGATGATGACAGATGCGACCGCAAACAGATGGTAAGGGATTATGCTTCCAGATATGAAGAAAAGCTTCTCTTTCCTTTCCAGCTGCGGTAAGGTTGATATACCCCTGAGGACTGATGTCAAGTGGGCAGGCCGAGGTGCAGGATTCTTTTGCTGCAAGTGCCACCATATCATCATGGAGCATTGCCGGCTGATCGGTACATGTAGGGCATAGACGGCAGATTACACGCTGTTGCTCTGTGATAGCGAATACCGGACAAATATCACGGCAATCCCCACAGTTTACACAGTTTGTACTATTGATTGAAGCTACAGATAATACGTCCAAATTAAAACTGCTCATTCCTGTCTGCATTGTGAACGTTTTTTTACTTTCTTCCATTTTGACTTACATCCTCCTTCACAAAATATGATGGGTGTTTTAATCAAATCTTTCATTGATTTACCACTATCCTCCTTTTCACAAACATGAATTGATTATGAACACCTGGTACAAATTAGTACTTGTACTATTTTGTTAATATTATAACGTTAAAATATTACTTTGTCAATAGTATTTTCCCAAAATTAGAAAAAAGTGTAAGGACGTAACAATTCACTGCTTAGGGGCATCGAATAGCAACATAAAGGCATAAAGCAGAAACTTATCTTACTAATTTTTCTTGCTTATTTTTTGGTATCATATTATTATTTTAGTAGCTTATAAATATTTGAGGTAAATGTAAAAGATGGACAGTACTAAAACTCGTATAATAGAAGTTACAAAACAATTGTTTTCTGAAATAGGATGCGAAAAAGTTACTATGAGGGACATTGCTGAAAAAAGTAACATTTCTTTAGGAAATCTTACATATTATTTTCGACGCAAGGAAGATATATTTGCTGCAGCATTTGAGGATTTACTTTTGAGAGAATATACTTCTTTTTTAAAATATTATACAGACAATGATGAAAATCCGTGGATATCTTTCATTGCAGTGAATTACATTCACTTAAAGGCTGTTACAAGTACTGAATCAACATTGAACAGTTTCATTTATGCGACCAATTTTCCTTCTTCGCGCGAGAGTTATGTTTTGATAAGCAGCAACTTGCTATATCAGTGCCTCAAAAATACACCTTTTGAGCGAGACCGGGAAAGTGTATGGCGTGCATCATTGATTGGGTGCGGAGGAGAATTTGAATCTATCAATGCATATCGTTCTAACAAGGGGAAATATGATTTAGATGAATTAATTATACCTTGTTTCTTAGTTAGGATGTTTTTATTGGAGTACAAGCAGGAGGAAAATTTTGAACTTATTAAGAAAGGAATAGAAAAAGGCAAATCAATTTATCCTGATTTGTATGCCACGGAATAGGAATAAAGAATAATAATTAAATTGGAGGCGGTTATGAAATATCTATTTGTTTGCTATAAAAGGTGCAGCACTTGTGCCAAGGCAAGAAAGTGGCTGAATGAAAACGGCATTGAATATGAGGAGAGAGACATAAAGGAATTTAATCCGAATAAAGAAGAATTGGAAAAATGGATAGCTGTAAGCAGATATCCTGTAAATAAGTTTTTTAATACCAGCGGAACCTTGTACAAGGAACTGCACCTGAAGGATAAACTTCCCAACATGAGTGACGAAGAAAAAATAAAGCTGCTTGCAACAGATGGCATGCTTGTTAAAAGACCGATACTTGTAGGAGAGGATATTGTACTTGCAGGATTTAAAGAAGAGCTGTGGAGCGAAGCACTGACTGTGCAGCCGACTTTATGATTAACGGAGTATATTTATTTTGATTTTGGAGGAAGGTATGATTGCAGAGAATTCAGATAATTACATTTTAGGGAATACTGATGAAATTCCTAAATTGGAACCTAATAAAGATAAAAGTTTTTGTTCTATACAATTGGATGATGTTAGGGGAATTTTAAAAAAACGTGAAAGGAATTCCCACAAGGGAACCTATGGGAAAGCAGGTTTTGTTTCGGGCTCAAAGGGAATGGCAGGCGCCGCCGTGTTAAATCTCAATGCTGCTCTCAGGTGTGGTTCGGGTCTTGTCAAAGCATTTATACCGGATGAGATATATCCTGTTGTTGAATCCATGTCTCTGGAAAGTGTAACCTGCACTTACAATGAAAGCAATTTTTCTTTTGAAAAACTTCAAAATGAGATTGTTGATTATTGTGATGTGGTGGCCACAGGCTCGGGTTGTACTAATGTGAGCTTCTATGGAAATATTTTGAAATATCTGCTGATAAATTTTACAAAGCCGCTTGTGATTGATGCTGAGGGCATAAATCAACTTAATCCGGAGCTGCTAAAGAGGCATAGGCAGCCGGTAGTACTTACACCTCACCATGGGGAAATGGCGAGACTTTTAAAAAAGGGCATTGATTATGTGGAGACTGATATTGTCCGCAGGTCATCGGATTTTTCATGCGAGTATAATGTGTTTCTTGTATTAAAGGGGCCACGAACTGTAATTGCATGCCCTGATGGAGAAGTATATGTTAATACCACCGGAAATCCGGGTATGGCAACTGCCGGCAGCGGCGATGTATTAACAGGAATTATTACGTCCTTAATCGGACAGGGAATAGAAGTAAAAAAGGCAATAATAACCGGTGTATACCTGCACGGCTTAGCCGGTGACATAGGTGCCAAGTATAAGGGGGAATATTCTTTAGTTGCGGGGGACATAATAGACTTCCTGACTGATGCAATAAATAAAATAAGCTGAAAAATCTTTACAGGAACTATTTATTTCTGAATATTATAAATGTAACAATAATAAAAATCAGATATAAAACAAGCGGAACAAAAAATTCTGCGGAAAATGGATTAAAGACAGCTTTTCCCATAAAAATAACCGGTATCATTCCGGGAGTGATGCCTATCAATGTTCCAAGTATGTATTGCGGATAGTTCATTCCGGTTGAACCCATTAATATACTTGTGAGATCTGCCGGGGGACCTTTGACAATTCTCACAAGCATACTGCTCAATATGCTGTTTGAACTGCCAAATTCCATTACTTTATTAGCATACTTGTTTTTCCCCAACTTTTTAAATGTGTTTGTTTGTTTTATGCGCCTGCCTATAAAAAATCCCAGGGTCATTTCAACAGTAACGCCGATATAAGATATTATCACCGCATATAAAGGCGGAAGAATCATTCCTGCGGCAATATACAGCACATTCAGAGGTATTACCATTACAATTGTCTTTATGACATATATAATCAAGATAACAATAAATGTCTTTGTATAAGATTCCTTCGTATCATTCAATATGCCCGTTATTGTGTTTAATAAAACAGGACCAAGCCTTTTTATAAGTGGAATTGCTGCTATTAGTAATATGGCTGCCGCAATGATAATTAGTATGTATAATTTTTTTCTGTTTTTCATAATACACCTGAGTAGTTGATAATTTACTGTTTTTGCAATATCTACATACCCGTAGTCTTTACATATTCAAGAAATAATATTTCGAATATTAAAGAAAATACTTTATTTATCTTTGGACTCTTTTCCACCTGATAAACGGTCTGTAAGTTTTTCGATAATTACTTTATAAGTGTTTGCCCGTGATGAAAGCAGCATAATGAAAAGAAATATAATCTCATCATCATCAAAATCCTTGCAGTCTTCATATATATTTTTTGCCAGATCTTCAAGGTCGTTTTTTAGCTTTAACACTTCCTCCCGCTCTGATGACAGAAAAACCTTGTACAACTCATTTATACTCTCATTAAAGTGTTTTTCCTCGTACCTATTCATTATAATTTTTACATCTTCAAGAGGTAGTATCTGTTTTAAATAAAATATGTAAATTAAGGATATAATATGCTGAGGATAATATTTTTTGTTTTCTGGTTTTGGGATAATCTCATGCTTAACATAGTTATTTATCATTGATTTAGTCAATATTTTATCCTTTGGATTGTTTGTATAATCTTCCAGATTATCATTTATGAATGAAAGAACCTGATCCATGTATAAATTTATATTTGGAACGTTTGTTTCATCAATTTGATTTAAGAACTCAGTATTATTTAAGAAATCTAACAGTTCTTTAATTTGCATATTATACTCCTTGGAATTATTTTACTAATATTATATGGCATTTAAAAATTTTTTTCAAGTAGGTATTGACATTTTTCATAAATGGTAATATCATAACTATATGATATAGTTTTAAAAACTACATGGAGGTGTTGTTATGAATATTAATTCTGATAAAAAAGAATTAACAAGTGCTTTTACGCACTTAGGGGGAGCCATATTTGGAGTTGTGGGAACAGTGTTGCTTTTAAATACAAAAATTTCTAATGACGTAACATCAATGGCTTTCATGATATTTGGCATTAGCATGATTTTAATGTATTCAACAAGTACAGCGTACCATTTTATTGACAAGTCAAAGCAAAAAGCCAAGCTTATAATGAGAAAGCTTGACCACATTATGATATTTGTCTTTGTGGCAGGAACCTACACACCCATATGTCTGATTACACTTAACGGAAGTGTGGGTTACAGGCTTTTGGCGTTGGTTTGGTCAATAACTCTTGCAGGTGTTTTCATTAAGCTGTTTTGGATTACTGCTCCAAGCTGGGTCAGCTCCCTGTTGTACATTTTGATGGGATGGGTTGCTGTATTTGTTTTATCTCCCCTTAAAAATACAATGGCACCCGGAGGAATGTACTGGCTATTCGCAGGCGGAGTACTTTATACAATAGGAGGGGTAATTTATGCTCTTAAGAAACCGAATATAAATAGTAGCTATTTCGGATTCCACGAGTTGTTCCACATATTTGTGCTTGCAGGTTCTTTATGCCACTATGTAATGATGTACTTTTACATAGGATAATCAGTGCTTGAAGCAGTAAGTAAGGTGGTCGTTAATTATACCTGTTGCCTGGAGATGAGCATAGATTATTGTTGAGCCGAGGAACTTGAAACCTCGCTTCTTTAAATCCTTGCTTACTTTGTCTGAGAGCTCAGAGGTAGCAGGTACTTCTGAAATATTATTCCAGCTGTTAACAATGGGGCGGTTATTTACAAATGCCCAGATATATTTGTCGAAGCTTCCAAATTCACTTTGAATTTCAATAAAGCATCTGGCATTGTTTACAGATGCTTCAATTTTTTTTCTGTTTCGGATGATTCCTTCGTTTTGCAGAAGCTCTTCAACCTTTTTATCATCATATTGTGAAACCTTGTCAACATCAAATTCGTCATAGGCTTTTCTGTAATTCTCTCTTTTTTTAAGCACCGTCAGCCAGCTCAATCCAGCCTGAGCAGACTCTAAAACTAAAAACTCAAAATGCTTTTTTTCATCATGCACGGGTACTCCCCATTCCTCATCATGATATTTAACATATAATTCATCATTTCCACACCAAGAGCATCTGTTCATAAATTAACCTCTGTGTTTTTTGTTTAGTATAACACCTCTTAATCAACAAAACAATAAAATTTATTTAAGCGGTTCAAAATTCAAGAATTTATTGTTGGCTTACAGTAATTGACAAAAAACTTTTATTGACTTTTTAAATAAGCCTTGATAGAATATTAAAGGTACAATTTTTAAGAAGATTGTGCTTACATAATTATCGTTATTCTCTTTGGAGTTTTATTCATAGATAACTACTATACTAATGAAAAGGATAAATAATTGATTTTCAATTATGTTGGATGATTAAATGAATTTATTTAGGAAAACGCTTTTAACGGTTGCTATTTTATCTGTTTTATTATGCAATGCCGCATTTGCAGATGAAATAACTGACACCGACCAAAATGCAGAAGGTAATGTACAGGATGTAGTGCAAGAAAAGCAAAATGAAGAAAATATTTCTGAAGAAGAGCAAACTAATGAAAAGGGAACGGTTGCGGTGGATATCTTAAATATAAGAAGCGGTCCATCAACTGATACAGAAATACTGGGCAAGCTGTCGTTTGGGACAACCCTTGAACTTCTTTCAGAAAATGGAGATAATGAAATTTGGTATGAAATTAACTTTGATTCTAAGACTGCATATGTATGTGGTGAATATATAAATATCATTGATGGCAATTCGATACTGGATTCAATATTGGCTGATGTACAAAGTTCGGGAAATGTTAGTGTTGTGGAATTTGCAAAAAAATATATCGGAACTCCCTATTTATCCGGAGGGAGCACACCTGCAGGATTTGACTGTTCAGGCTTTGTCCAATATGTAATGTCTAATTTCGGAATAAAGTTGCCTCGTACTTCAACGGATCAATATTCTATCGGAGTCAGGGTGGACAAGTCGCAGCTTGTTCCGGGGGATTTGGTGTATTTTAAGTATTCGGCTGGCGCCGGAAGATTGAACCATGTTGGGATTTATGTAGGCAATGGTAACTTTATTCATTCCACAGTGCCCGGACAGACGGTTAGAATTGATACATTGACATCAGGATATTTTTCTAATTATTACTACGGAGCCACAAGGGTAATTAAATAAGTGCAAGCGGTTAAATATTTTAGCCGCTTTTTGATATCAGAATATTTAGTAAAATATCCTGCTTACAGGATTTTTGTAGATTTTGGAGGAGTTGTTTTGGTTCAGCCGGACAGATCTGTTGAAAAAGGTAATAAATTAGGATGATTCTATAATTTTATGAGTTTTATGCAAAGTTATTGTTTAGATGAACAAAGAGTGGATATATAAAAAATAATAGGAGGGATGTTATGAAAAAAATATTAGTGCCCGTTGATGGTTCAAATGCATCTATTAGTGCTGTTAAGAAATCAATTGAGGTAGGGAGAAAATTTGATTCAGCCATAAAACTCATATCTGTGGTTAAACCATCTGAAATTAGGGAAAGAGAAAGAAATGAAAATATGTGGAATGCTGTAGATGGTTCACTGATAAGTACCGATGCAGAACTGGAGAAAAAACTTTCTAACATATATGTTGAAAGTTCGCAGTCTCTGCTAAATCAAATAGTTTCAAGACTGGATTTCAGCGGTATCTCCGTGGAGAAAGAAGTATTAATTGGCGAACCATTTGAAAAAATTGTGGAAGCTGCAAAGAATGGTAACTATGATTTAATAATAATGGGAAACAGGGGGTTTTCTAAAATAAAGCGTTTCTTTGTGGGCTCTGTTACTCAAAGGGTAATTTCGGAAGCACCTTGTCCTGTGCTGGTTATCAAAAGTAATTTTGAACCGTAAATTGTCCTATATGAAGCTATCTTTGAAAAGCATAAAATTCAAAGATAGCTTTTTATTTGAGAAAAATGTTGGGTTAATCATATGCCTTTTTATTGAATTCTTTTTAGTTTTGTAATATAATTACAATAATACATATTTATGTGAACAGGTGGGGATAAAAATGACAACAGATGCTGACCGGCATACGCATGCTATCCTTGATAAACGTTTTATTGATGACAATTTTCACAAACAGTTATTTGAAAATTTGCCGATTGGATACGCACTTTTCAAAATAATTTACGACGAAAAAGGTATACCTTATGATTATGAATTTAAAGAAGTAAATTCTATTTTTGAAGAGAAAACAGGATTAAACAGAGATGGAATATTAGGAGAAAGACTTGCAGAGGTTTTTAATTTAAACAATGAATCTTTAAAGTTAAATACTTTCGTTATGAAGTCAGTGACGGAAGGAAAACAGGAAGCTGAATTTTACTATAAGGATGTTAGCAGATGGTACAGAACAAGTTTGTATTATCCGGGGGGAAATTACGTAGTAATGTACCTGATAGACATAACCTATGAAAAAAATCAATTGATTGAGTTAGAGCACAGCCGGAGAAGGATGGAAAATATAATTGAAGGCACAAATGTCGGAACGTGGGAGTTGAACTTGGAAACAGGTGAGAGGTTTTATAACCGGCGCTGGACAGAAATGCTGGGATATACATTAGAAGAATTGGAACCTATAAATGATAAAACCTGGCATAAGCTGGTTTATCCTGAAGATATAAAGGCACAGTTAGACAGGGATAAAAAATTATATAATAAAGAAATAGAATTTTATGATGAAGAATACCGAATGATACATAAGAACGGAAGTATTGTGTGGATACAAGACAGAGGCAAGGTTATTTCCTGGACAAAAGACGGAAAACCGCAAATAATCAGCGGAACCCATACTGATATAACAAAACGGAAGAACTTAGAGCTTGCTTTGGAGCATGTGAGCTATTGCGACCAACTGACGGGTCTTTATAACAGAAGGTATTTTGAGGATAAATTAAAGGAAGCCGATGTGCCTGACAACCTTCCTATCACGCTGATAATGGCAGATGTTAACGGCTTGAAGCTTGTTAATGATTCCTTCGGTCATAGGCTTGGAGATGAACTTCTAAAGAAAACTTCTATGATTTTAAAGAAGGGATGCAGAAAGAAGGATATTATTTCGCGGCTTGGAGGAGATGAGTTTGTTGTTATATTAACCCAGACAAGCTCTTTACAGGCAGAGCAAATAATTAAGAGAATAAATTCAATTGCCTCAAATGAAAAGGTAGGATCTATAGATATTTCCATTTCCTTTGGGTATAAAACAAAAAAAAATTCAGGGGAAAGTATTCAGGACACGTTAAAAAATGCGGAAGATTATATGTACAGGCACAAACTATATGAGAGCTCAGATGTACGTAACAAAACTATAAACCTGATTATGAATACTCTATATGAAAAGAGCTACATGGAAATGCTTCATTCCAGGAGGGTAAGTGAAATATGTGCCGCTCTGGCAACCAGAATGAATTTTGAACAAGGCAAAATAAATCAAATGAGAATGGCAGGTCTTATGCATGATATTGGTAAAATGGGTATAGATGAAACTATTCTGAATAAACCTCAGAAATTAAATGATGAGGAAAGAAGGGAAATAAGGAGACATTCTGAAATTGGGTATAGAATACTGAGTTCTTCAAATGAATTTTCTGAGATTGCCGAGTACGTCCTTAAGCATCATGAAAGGTGGGATGGCAAAGGATATCCCGGAGGGTTTAAGGGAGAGGAAATATCTGTTCAGGCAAGGATAATTGCAATAGCTGATGCATACGATACTATGACAAGCGACAGACCATACAGAAAGAGTCTGCGTATAGAGGATGCATTGGCGGAACTTAAAAGATGTTCGGGAACACAGTTTGATGCATACATTGCAAGTGTTTTAATAGATATGGTTATGGAGCAGCAAGCTGATGGTTCTGCCAACACATGGTAAGCAGTATTATTGTATAGAAGTATAGATAGAATTAATATCTTGAAAATTATTTCTGAATAAAGTATACTGGTTAGTATGTAATACTAAGTTTTTTGTATAATTTCAGAAGGGACAAGGTCATATGAAGACTATTATTATAACTGATTCATGCTGTGATTTATCCTATGACTATATTACTGAAAATAATTTGGAAGTAATACCATTTCCGTTTTCTATCGATGGAACAGATTATGTAGATGATTTTGGCAGCTCTTTGAGTTACAGAGATTTCTACGATCAACTTAGAAAAGGAGCAATACCTTCAACATCACAAATTTCCGCGTTTGTGTTTGAGCAGTTATTCAGGAAACACGTTGCGGAAGGGAATGCTGTTGTATACATAGGCTTTTCTTCAGCATTGAGCCAGACATTTAATAATTCGGTACTTGCAAGGAATATTGTTTTGGAAGAATCACCTGATGCTGATATAACGGTTATTGATTCCAGGAGTGCTTCTGTTGGGCTTGGAGCAATAGTATTTTATGCAAATGAGCTATTGAAACAGGGGAAATCTAAAGATGAAATAATTGAATGGATAGAAAGTAACAAGTTAAAATTCAATCACTGGTTTATTATAGATAGTCTGGAACATTTAAAAAGAGGCGGAAGGATTTCAGCAGCAAGTGCAGCAGTTGGTACAATGTTAGATATTAAACCTCTGTTGAACGTTGACGATGAGGGGAAATTGAATGTTATCAAGAAAATAAGGGGAAGAAAAAAAGCAATAAGAGAATTACTTGATGAACTGAAAAATATTAAGGATCCTGAAAAACAAACTATTTTTATTAATCACGGTGACTGTATCAAGGATGCGGAACAACTGAGAGATTTAGTCTTGAGGGAAGTAAATGTGAAAGATGTTGTGATTAACTATATAGGACCAATAATAGGTTCACACACGGGTCCTGGAATGCTTTGCCTGGTATTTATGGGGGATAAACGGTAAACTTTAATTTAAA
>DHUT01000087.1:0-1543 GCA_002409285.1 Firmicutes bacterium UBA5227
ATTATTATTAAATATTACAACTAAAAGGAGAAATCATAATGATATTAGGAATTTTAAAGGATATTAAAGAAGGAGAAAACAGAGTTATAATGACTCCGAATGAAGTTTCCACAATTGTTTCAGATGGACATAAGGTGCTGGCACAAAGAGGCTGCGGAACGGGAAGCGGATTTTTAGACATTCAGTACAAAGAATCGGGAGCAGAAATTGTCGAAACAATGGAAGAAGTATATTCCAGGAGCGATATGGTTATAAAGGTAAAAGAAATTGAAGAAAGTGAATATGATCTTCTGAGAGAAAATCAAATTGTTATGACCTGTATACATCCTGCCGCCCATCCGGAAGAAGTTCAGGCACTACTTGACAAAAAGGTCATTGCATTTACGGCAGAGGACTGTCACAGGTATGGTTCTCCTAATTGTGAGGCAGCAGGTAAACAAGGGGTATTGTTTGGCTTGGAATCACTGCTTTCTATTAATGGAGGAAAAGGAAAATTCGTAAGCGGTCTGGCAGGCGCACCAGGCATAAAAGCATTAATTTTAGGTGCCGGAACGGTAGGAATGTCAGCATTGCAAGTATTGGAAAACTTAGGCGCGTGGGTTACCGTACTTGATATTAATCTTGCGGTACTACGTGAAATAGGTACTGTTTACAATGGCCGTGTAAATACCGGCTTCTGTACAAAGGAAGCTATAGCAAAGCTTCTCCCGGAAACAGACCTTGTTCTCAACTGTGTAAAATGGCCCAAAGAGCGCAAGGATTTTCTTATTGACATGGAAATGCTCAAGCTTATGGAGCCAGGCTCTGTGATAGTAGATATAAGCAATGATGAGCCCGGAGCAATCGAAAGCAGTCATGAAACTCATCATGACAATCCCAGATATGTAGTGAATGGCATTGTTCATTACTGTGTAGGCAATATTCCGGGAGCAATAGCCCAATCTACTTCTATAGCATATGCGGCAGAAATGTTGTATTATATAAGAAGCATTTTAAACAATGGAATTGCTGAAGCATGCGTAAAGGATGGATTTTTAAGACGCAGCCTTACCACATACAATGGTTTGCTGACACACGAAGAGACAAGCGCCATCCAAAACAGACCTTGGATTCGTCCTGAGGAAGTTCTTGGAATAGAAGGTAAAAAATTAGATTTCGTCCCTCCCGCCACAGGCACAAGATCAAATAATTTTATCAAAACCAAGTAGGCAAGCCAGGAATTGTAAAAATTTACTCTATCATACATTATTTTAACAAAAACCGGACTTGCTATCGAAATAAAATAATACAGCCTGCCATTTTCATCAAATGACAGGCTCTGTTATTAATTATCAATTAAAGCCTTTGCTATTTGCTCGGCTTTATTGAAATCTGCATCTTCAGGATTCCAGTTGCATTTAATTTCAGGTTCTACTACCTGGAAGCCTGCATCAGTTAATTTTTCTCTGAGAACCTTCGTAGATTCTCCGCTCCAGCCATAGCATCCAAACACGGCTGCTTTCTTATCTTTAAATTTTAATTCTTTCAGAAAGTCTATCCATCC
>DHUT01000087.1:1862-2848 GCA_002409285.1 Firmicutes bacterium UBA5227
GAAATTTCTGATGCTATCTTATGTGCAAGCTGTTTGGTCCCATCCCACATTGTGTCATAGGCAATAGTTACCTGATCCTCCTGATATCCCTGTGACCATTCATAGTATTTATTAACTATTTGAAGAGGATTATCTCGCCATATTGACCCATGACTTGGTGCAATAATATCTATGGGCAAATTCAATGCAACAATTTCTTCCACTTTCTTTTTTACAAGTGGTGAAAACGGATTAAGAATATTTGCATAATACTTTATTGCTTCTTCCCACAGCTTACATTGGTCTGCCTTGTCATTGAACAATTCTTCAACAGCATAGTGCTGCCCGAAAGCATCATTGGAAAACAAAATATTGTCTTCTGTCAGATATGTTGCCATGCTGTCCGGCCAATGCAGCATTTTCATTTCAACAAATATCAGTTTCTTCCCATTTCCTATGTCAATGGAATCTCCGGTCTTCACTACCTGATAATTCCACTCCGGATGATGATACTGACCGGTGAGAGATTTTACTGCGTTTGCAGTGCAGTATATGGGTGTATCCGGTATCTTCTCCATTAATGCGGGCAATGAGCCACTATGGTCAACTTCGCCGTGGTTCGCAACAATGAAGTCTATCTTTGCCAGATCAATTTCAGATTCTAAATTAGTAACAAACTCTGTAGAATGGGGCTTCCACACGGTGTCAATTAAAACCATTTTTTCTTCCTGAATCAGGTATGCGTTCTGACTTGAACCGTGATTAATGGAATAATCTGCTCCATGGAACGACTCCAGTTCCCAGTCCATTTTTCCTATCCAGTAAACATTATTTTTTACAAGTTTTTTCATTTCATCCTCCTCATTTGTTTTATTCGATATAAAAACCGTTGATACTTTTATACTGTGACCAACCTTCTGCAGAATATCACAGATATTTCCTAAATTCATGTTATGTAAATATTATACAATATATTTACATATTGCAACAGTGGTTTTATATTTTTT
>DHUT01000107.1:0-17481 GCA_002409285.1 Firmicutes bacterium UBA5227
GATCATCATTCCATTACCTACGTACCTTGTCCTTGGTGTAGAGCATTTCTTTAAAATCACCGCTTTCGTTTGTAATTGTAACTTTCATGTTCCATCCTCCTCGTATACATAATACTTATTTGTAAAATATATTAAGCTTTTAAAAATTTATAATATACTTTTTGCTTAATGTAATAAATTTAATTGTGCATGGGATTGCCTGATAATGCGAAATAGAAAGGCGGGCGATGGGGCTTAATTTTAATGCATTGCATTAAATGCATAATTCTATTATAATATATTTCAATAAGTTTATTTAATATACGTTTTTTGCCTTGAGCAGCGAAAGGAATGGATATAAATATGAAAATAAAAACAGTTGCATTAATCGGAATGGGTGCCGTGGGCACAGTGTACGGAAGTCTCCTTTATAAAAGATATGGCTCAAATTTTGCTGTTATATCCGGAAAGTCCCGAAAAGAAAAATTAAAGAAAAACGGTTTTAATTTAAATGGAAATACTTTTTATCCGGATGTTGTGTCGGAAGGCGACAGCAGCATTAAATATGATTTGATAATTTTTTCCGTAAAAAATTATCAGCTTGATAAAGCAATAGAAGACACGAGAAGCTTTGTTGGCAAAAATACCCTATTGATAACACTTTTAAACGGAGTAACCGCAAGATCGAAAATATACTCGGCGTATCCCGGCAATAAGGTTTTTTACGGTCTGTCAATAAAAATCGATGCCATAAGGACTGAAAACGGAGTAACTAACACTTCGGATGGTGAAATCCAGTTTGGAGAAGCAGACAATACGGTAATATCCGAAGAGGCACAGGCAGTAGCCGGCTGCTTTGATGAAGCTGGAATACAAAATATTGTTTTTCTGGATATGATAAGAATGGTATGGAAGAAATTCATGCTCAATGTTGGAGTCAATCAGGTAACTGCCGTTACGAGAGCAGCATACGGAAAAGTCACAAGTGTTGAAACAAACCTTACTTTGTTCAGAGAAGCAATGACGGAAGTGCTGGCAATCGCAAAAGCATCAGATATTGACTTAAGAGAAGAAGATATTGAGGAATTTGTCACACTGATGAGGAATTTTTCACCTGACGGCAAGACTTCGATGCTTCAGGACGTGGAAGCCAAAAGGAAGACCGAGGTTGATTATTTTTCCGGAACAGTTATTGAAATGGGGAAAAAGCTTAACATACCGACACCGGTTAATCACGTGCTTTACTGCATAATCAAATCTCTCGAAGAATTATATTAGCGGGTATATGAAGAATACCGTATAATAAATATCAAAAAAGATAAGGGCGGGCGAGATTATGATTTTTATGTTAACGGAGGATGAAGCAAAGAGAACCAAAATAGAACGGCTTTACAACAAATACAGGAACATGATGTTTTATGTTGCCAACAATATCCTGCATGACGAATTTCTGGCCGAAGACGCCGTTCAGCAGTCATTTGTGCAGGCTTACAATTATTTATATAAAATTGATGAAAATAATTGTCGGAAAACCAGAAACTTTTTTGTTATTATATGTAGGAACGTTTCTATAAACATATACAACCAAATGAAAAGACGGGCGGCAGAGGAACTCAATGAAGACATGGCTTCCGGTGATGAAAATATAACAGAAATTGTCATCGGCAGCGAAAGCCTTGAGCGGCTGAACAATATTATCGGAGAGCTAAAGCCTATTTATCAGGAGGTTATTTTTCTTAAATATTCACACGGCTTTTCCGTTGCGGAAATAGCTGAAATGAAAAATATCAAGCCTGATACCGTACAGAAAAGAATCGAGCGGGCCAAGAAACAGCTTTTGGTATTATTGAGCAAAGAAGGTGGGCTGAATGGATAAAAAAGAATATGTGACAGATAAGGCAATAGAGGCAATGCTTCAGGCGGCAGCCTCCGACAGCGAGGATAAAACAGTCGATGATTTGCTGAGCGGATATGAAGGGCAAAGCCATGAATTTTCCGAAAAGCACAGAGAAGCTATGCAAAAACTGTTTAAAAAGGATAGGAAAACACGGTCTAACCGCAAAATACGGACTTATTCAAAACGCGCCGCGGTGATTTTCATTGCCGTTATTGCCATAAGTGCAGTAGCAATCGGCAGCGTAAGCGCATGGAGAGTAAGTTTTATGAATTTCATCCTGGAAAGGACACAATACGATACGAATATTAAATTTACAGATGATGATTTAAAAGCAGATAATTATAAATTCGGTGAGATTAAGCTGGAATATGTCCCGGAAGGCTTTAAGCTTGAAAAAAGCGAAACAGTTGGAGAATATTTAAATTTGACATTTAAAAACGGACAGGAATTTTTTGATTTTTATACAATAGACGTTAGGAGTTCATTATCAATCGATACGGAGGATTCCAATGTAAAAGAACTCATGATAAACGGTAGAGAAGCCCTTTACAGCGAAAATGACAACAACAGAATTCTGGTTTGGAATGATGATGAGACGGCATATATCCTGACGGGAAACATCAGTGAAAGCGAGTTTATAAGAATAGCGGAAAATGTAGAGAAATAATAAAATATTTTTTTACAATTTCTTAATAATTTTCTATTTAAAATCTGTCGGAAAATCCTCTTTAATTTTGTTATTAATAGTGAGATCAAAATTAGGGAGGATTTTTTATGAAAAAGAAAGTACTGTCGGTTTTATTTGTTGTTTTTATTATGGTTTTAATAAATTCCATACATACAAACGTTTATGCTGAAACCGTCGATTTAAAACCTATTTCGGAAATAACACCGAATTATATTGCAATTACATGGTGCTCTAACAATTTAGTGTTGGAAGAAGGAGGTAAATTATCTTGCCAAGGAAATACGGTTGTTCAGGCGGAGTATACTGCTGGAGTAAAAATAGAATTACAACAGTTATCCGAAGACTGGACAACCATTAAAACTTGGGAAGATATCAGTGATGATAAAAATATGTATTTATACAAGGAGTGGTATGTCGTAAAAGGCACCTACCGCCTGAAAACGACCCATACCGCACTGGACAGCTCCGGCGATGTTATTGAAACCGTTACAAAGTATAGTGAGACAGTTGACTACTGAAATTAAAGCCGTCTGATTGCGCAAGTGGCACCTTAAAAAAACAGGCTACATTATAACAATTTTTAAGCATAGAGGAACAAAATAGCACCTATATATTCTATGGTGCAATTAATCAGAAAGGAGTTGAATAATATGAAACATATCAGATCACCAAATAAATAAAAAGCCCTTCCTATACCCATCTTAATAATAGCAGCCAAACTTGAAAAGAGTATTTAAGAAAGAGCCTAATAAATTATATACCATTAAAAGGATATTTATAATGGCTTTGCGTTTATGTTGATTAGGTGAGTGCATTATTGTGCTATTTAGCTACAATATAATTAAGGCCGCTATATGTGATAGCGGCCTATTTTGGAGGAGTGTATGAAAAAAAGGTTATATATTTTAATTTTTATAATAACAATATTATGTTCTTTAACAGGCTGCCCGGAAAATTCTGAAAACGCAAGTGTAAAACTGAACGAAACAGAAGCAACGGATATAATAAATGAAATTCTTCCCATGTATATTGAAGCAAATAAAATTCTTAACGGTTATATTGAAACAGAAAATAAAGCAGTAACAGATGAGAGCGGGAATGTATATCAAAAAGTTATCAGCGATAAATATAAATCGGTAGACGATATTAAAAATTTACTAAATTCAGTGTTTACTGCTGAGTATATAGATAAAAAATATAATAAGATTTTTGAATCGGATTATCCTAATTTCAAGGAAATAGAAGGACAGCTGTATGTAGCGGTAATGTCGGGGATGTTAAAGCCACTTTCAGGCAACCCGATAGAAGAAATCAACAATATTGAAAAAGATTCTTTTTCCGCAGTTGTAAAATTTGGCGGGGGAGAAAGCGGCCCGGAATCACAAAGTACCTTCTATTTTGTAAATCAGAATAATAAGTGGCTGATAAACAACATTGAAAATTATGAACCTACAAATTAAGGCAAAAAATATAGATGTTTATTCTGTTACATCTGATAAATTAGCTGCATTTGCTGAATTAAAAGGTATTGTTTGGTAGCAAACAACTTTTTCTGAACGCAGAACCACAGCGTCCTGCGTTCAGTTTATTATACTCCGGGAGGTGCTTAAATGTTCAAAATAATGAGAATAACAGCATTTTTAATTATATTGGTTGTCCAATGTTCTTTTATCATAGGATGTGATAAAAACATTTCCGAAGCAGAAAATAATATTTCTGGAGATATAAATGGCTTTTATAAAACTTTTGTACCCATAACTGATGCTGATACAGAACTTAAGATAGATGAAATCATATTGCCTGAAAGCTTGAACGGAATTAAATTAGCCTGTACAGGTATTTATGACGAATCTAATGCAATAGTAGTTTTGTATACAGAAACTCCGATTATTACGAATGAAATAGGGCTGTATAATTTTAAAACAGGCGGGTATAAAAAATTAATCAATATAGGAGAAAATAAGTATTTTGGGTTATGTGCTTACAATCAGGATTATATGATTCTCAGATTTTCGGAGGATGAGTGGAGAACTTGTAAGCTATATTATTTCAGCTTTGTACAAGAGGATTTTACAAGCTTCTTTTCATATTCTACGGACCCGAGTACGAACAGGGTTTATACTCATAATGGGAACAGTGTGGTATTAATTGATGACAAGGTATACTTTGATGATTTTTATGCGGATTCAGACGGAGAACTGAGAGTTAATTTATATGAATATACAATCGGAAAGCGGCAGCTTATTCCGTTGCTTGAAGATGCCCAGAACCCAATGGTTTATAACGGGGAGATTGTATCCTTCAGAAAGAACAGTGAAGGCAAATTTAAAGATATTGTTTCAATTGACAATAAATTAATATTGAGCAATACTAAGCACCTAAAACAGATTGCGGCAAATAAAAACGGATTTTTTTGCATTGAAAACAATTCTACCAACGACAAAACAAAAACCACAACCTTTCAGGTTACGGACATGTTAAAAAACAAGCCTGTTTTATCAACAGATTCTTCTATTGCCAATCTTGATTCCAATAGCCGGTTTGTGACATGGAGAAATTATTACGAAGAAAAGCCATATATGTATGACACCGATAAAGAACAATTATTATTGTTCAGTGATATTCCCGCGGGTATAAATAATTTTTTCTTTTCGGGCGAGTTGGGATTATTGATGAATACTGCAGCTGACGGCAGCAAAAGCAGATTATTTATATTTGTACCCAAATGATTAAATTTGAATCAATGATACCCTTGGACAAAACCGCATGTTTTTCACCGAGATGAATTATCAGGAGTGTGGGTGATACAGCTTAACTGCGCATAATAATACATAAGCATTTATAAAGTCCTTAAAATTAGGGCTCCTTGAATTTCAATGAAAAAAGCTGTTACTATATTTGCAAATATTTATTTTTTATTCCACGTGTGCGAAATAGGACGGTTTATGCAAAACAGCGGTATTTCATATTGCATAATTTTACATATTGAAATATACGGATTAAGACAAGCCGAGAGCTTTATACAATATGGTATGTATTGACTGTAATTAAGTTACAGTAATTGGCATATGACAGAAATGGAGACAGCATAAATGGGTATTACAATAATATTTATTATTCAAACATAGCTGAAATTAACAATAATGCCGATTATAAAAGCTACCATATCAGTCATTTTTTACGTTTTTCATTTGAATGAATAAACAATTTAGGGACAAGGTGGGACAAGGGGACGGGGGAAGCTTGCCCAGAAATTCGGAAATAATCCCGTACTCAAATACGCCTCCAGTGAGGCTGCGAAATGACTCAGATCAATAAGCCCAGTTTCTCCATCTGACATTATTAATCGTGGAGATTCAGTCTTATCTTCTTTTATATAATCATAAATATTTGCCCATACATCTGGCTGCTTTTCTCGAACATCAGACACAAACCATTATCAATAACATGACCAGTGGTAAAATACCATTCCCAGTTCTTATATTCTTGGCTACGTAAGAAATTAGTCATCGCCAGCACTAGCATAGACGGTAACAATGGCAGAAACGGATCATTTGAGCCGCAAATAATTGAAAAGAGACAGACAAGGACAGATGACATAGAAACAAGAGTATTAGCTATGTATGCCAAGAGAATGTCCACACGGGATATAGAAGACCATTTGAAAGACATATATGGAATATTTTAATGCATTAATTCCTCTGATATACGTACCCTCGCTCTTTTAAACCCATTATCCAATATGGATATATATTCTTCAATTTCTCCAAGATTTGCCTTAAATATCAAAGAAAAATTTTAATATCATTTTCCATTTTGTTTTCCATTCAAAATAAAAAATCATGTATAAACCGGAAATTTATCCGCCTATATACATGATTTTTTAGGTCAACTTTATTGTTATTCGGACGAGTTTATCGTGATGCGGTATTTTCAGACATTTTATTCAACAGTTACTGATTTTGCCAGGTTTCTGGGTTTATCTATGTCGCAGCCCTTTAATAATGCCGCATAATAGGCTAAATACTGGGCAGGAATTATGGCTGTTAGGGGTGATAAAAGTTCATTTACGTCGTCGATTACAATATTGTCTGTTTCCTGGCTTATTCTTCGCATGGATATTACCATGGTTGCGGCTCCTCGTGTCTTAACTTCCTTGATATTGCTTCTTGTATTAAGATTTATGTTTTCCTGTGTTATTACCGCAATAACAGGAGTTCCTTCCTCAATTAAAGCTATTGTACCGTGTTTTAACTCACCGGCTGCAAAGCCCTCTGTCTGAATATAAGAAATTTCTTTTAGCTTTAATGCCCCCTCCAAACATATGAAATAATCCATGCTTCTTCCTATATAGAAGCAGTTTCTGCTGTTTACCAGGTATTTTTCCGCAAGAGCTTTATAATTGTCCTTATCGTCACAAAGGGTTTCCATTGTATATGCTATTTTGCTTAATTCTCTAAATACATCTATGTTTATTCTGTTATCAACAGCCACAGTTAGGAGTGACAACACCGCAATCTGAGCAGTGTATGCCTTTGTTGAAGCAACTGCTATTTCAGGACCTGCATGCAAAAGCAATGTGTTGTCTGCTTCTCTAAAAAGTGTGGAACCTTTTACATTTGTTAATGTCAGGGTCTTAAATCCCATTTCCTTTACCTTTACTAACACAGCTCGGCAGTCTGCTGTCTCCCCACTCTGGGAAATAAACATGAATAAGGGCTTTTCTGATAATAAGGGCATGTTGTAAATAAATTCGCTGGCAATTATAACCTCAGTCGGTTTTCCAGCTATCTTTTCAAAAAACTGCTTGCCTATTAAACCTGCGTGGTAGCTGGTTCCGCAGGCTATAATATACAGTTTATCGCACATTCTTAAATCTTCAACAATTTCCGGGGAAATATTAATTTTTCCATTTTCATCTGAATATTCAGACATGATTTTTCTAATCACAAAGGGCTGCTCTTCTATTTCCTTCATCATGTAATGAGGGTAGGTTCCTTTTTCCGTGTCGGATGCATCAATATCCGCCTTATAAGGCTCCCTGAAAACTCTGTTTCCGTATATCGTATAGATTTCTATGCTGTCTCTGGTAATTTTCAAAAACTCTTTATCTTCAATTTCATAAAACGTATTTGTATAATTTATCATTGCCATGGCATCGCTGCCCACCATGTTAAAGCCTTCGCCCTTGCCTGCTAAAAGTGGTGTTTTATTTTTGGCTGCATAAAATGTGTTCATATCTTCACTGTCTAATATTGCAAGTGCATATGAACCCTTAAGCTCACTCATGGTATGTCTTATTGCAAGTTCCACCGGCTCTCCGTCATTTACAAACCTTTCTATGAGCTGTACTATTACTTCCGTATCTGTATCACTTGTAAATTTTGTACCATTCAAATATTTATGTCTTAATTCATCTTCATTTTCAATTATCCCGTTATGCACCAGAGTAAATCTTTTGGAGCTGCTTTGATGAGGATGTGAATTTATTTGATTTGGTACGCCATGTGTTGCCCACCTTGTATGACCAATTCCTAAATTTCCAGTAACATTACCGTCCATGCATTCTCTCAGTTGGGATATCCTCCCTTTTGTTTTGCATATATACACATCATTGTCGTGAGCAACTGCAATTCCCGCAGAATCATAACCCCTGTACTCAAGCTTTTCCAAACCGCCAAGTATTATTTCTTTTACATCTTCAACTCCTACATAACCTACTATTCCACACATATTCATTCTCCATTCTTATTTTAAATTTTTGTATTCGAAAATTCAAGCCTATGCTTGCCTTTTCAATAAAGCAACACCATTAAATATAGTATTCTTAAGCATAAAAACAAGAATATTAATTTAATAATATTTTTAAAATTATTTAATTGCCTGCTTTATATGGGGAATTTAATGAGTAAGATATTATTTCATTAGGTGTGAAAGCTATTGGTTTTTTATTGTCACCGCAGTCACCTGCGGGTTTTGTAAAAACCCTGTCGATGTAGCTGCACCGCAGAGCATCCGCCGAATTTTCGATAACTCTGTCCTCGTCAACTTTTCAGTTCTGGCGCTATAATATGTCTAATCCCTCATTCCCATTAACTTATTTATTATTCCTCCTTCTCATTCATTATTAAGCTATGTAAATAAATTAAAATAGTTACTTTATATTTTTATTTTAACACAATAGTATATAAATGTAAACGTAAAAATTGCAACTACTTACATTTAACCACGCTAAGCTTTAGATTCTGCGGAATATTTGCAGCTTAAGTCCAAAAGACCATTTCTTTATGAAATGGTCTTTTTATTGGAAATACTATTATTTTTTTTAAACTTTAAACATAGTATGCGTTATTTAGCATATGTTTTATTTCTTTTTTCAATAAACATGTAAACCGGAAGTCCAACTAATGTAACAATTACTCCGTAAATTGCATATCCGGTTGTGTTTATAAATGTGTTTATACATATATAAAGTGCTCCCGCTGCTCCGATGATTGGTACTATAGGGAATAACGGAACCTTATAGTTGCCTTCTTTCAATAAATCTTTATGGTTTTTTCTTAGTACAAATACACCTATAATTCCCAAAAATATGAACATCCATGTTACAAAAACCAGAAGGTTTGTAAGTGTGTCAAATGTGCCTGTCATAATATAACAAACAGCAAGTACAAGTTGTACTAAAATTGCATTTGCAGGAGTTCCATTCTTATTAAGCTTTGAAAAAAATTCATTAAAAATAAATTTGTCCTCTTTTGCAAGAGAATATGGCAATCTTGCTCCTGATAATAAAAACGGTATTAAACAACCGAATATGGAAACCAATATACCTATTGCTATGAGTTTTCCTCCGAATGAACCAAATAAAATTTCAGATACATCAGAAACAACCTTTGGCGAATTAATAATTTCTTCCATATTCATAGTGTTTAAAACAGCTATATTTACTCCAAGATATGCTACTGTTATAATTATCATTCCAAAAATAATTGCTTTCGGAAAATTTTTGGATGCGTCTTTTATTTCACCACCTAAATTGCATATTGAAATCCACCCTTCGAATGCGAAAAGTACACCCAGCATTGCAGCTCCGAATCCCGAAAATGAGCTGCTTTCAGATACTATTGGTGAAAAAGTATGAGTTTTCCCCAAAATAATTCCTCCTACTATAACAACCGCTATAGGTACTAATTTTGCGACAGTTGCAATTGCATTAAACTTTGCGCCATTTTTAGCGGAAAGCAGGTTTATCAGGCCAAGCACAATAAGTACTATTATTGAAATAACTTTTTGTCCTGCCGGACCAACATCAATAAATGATGTGAACTGCGAAGCAAATGCAACGGATAATGCTGCATCCATCGCAGGAAAATAAATTAAGATCTGTGTCCAACCAAAAAGAAATCCTACTTTTTCCCCAAATAATTTATTCAAATATATCATAAGTCCACCTGTTTCAGGTATAGCGGAGGCAAGTTCAGCTATGCTGAGGGCGCCTGACACAGCTATTATCCCACCGACTACCCAAGCGAGCAATCCCAAACCCGGAGCCATAGTTCCTCCAAATACAGAAGATGGTTTAAAAAAAACTCCACTCCCGATAACTACTCCCACTACCATCATAGTAGCTTGAAATAATCCTATTTCCCGTTTCAATTCATGTTCATTCATTTTTAATTTGATATTCCTTTCTATTTATAATTTCCCAAACCCCTTCTATTTTAGATTATCTCAATATTAAGCTCCTCTAAGACTCTTAAAACAAAATCTTTATCCATTTTTGTCTCTTCCATTAAAAACTTTACGTCTTCTTTTGTAGCCTTTGTGGCATTTACATGTTTAACAGCATTTTTTATATAAGAATGCTTTAACCTGTTCATATCAAAATATGTGGCTTTTATCTGAGATGGATGCTCCGGAAAAATTATATTTACTCCAGGTTTGTCAAGTTTTGGATCACCAAATTTTAATTCTATTCCCATGCTTTCGGCAAAAGACAATTGTGCAAGAGGATGCTTGCCCGCTCCGGTATACTCTGTTTCCTGTACTACAATTATCTGATCTTCATCAAGCTCCTGAGCCAAAGCAAAAGCAGCTGTTAATGATGTATTACCTGCAGGGCCACGTTCCATACCCTCCAATATTGACAAAGCTTCAGTTATATAGAATACCTCTCCCTGCTGTACAATTAAGTAATTGTCCATATACCTTAATGCTCTTGCAGCACTTCTGGGAACATCAGAGTGATCAGGGTCTGTTGCATATGGAACTCCAAATCCAGTATGTCCGGTAGTAAATGACTTTCTGTTAAAGTCTATATCTGATGCCATATGCAATCCTGTCAAATCTACACTGGCACCATAGATTTTAGTACCTGTAGCTCCTGCACGAATTAGCCCTCTTGCGGTACCTGTTAAATTTCCTCCACCTGCATGAGTTGCAATAACATAATCGGGATCTTTTCCAAACCTTTCCCTGCACTGCATGGCAATTTCATATCCTAATGTTTCTACTCCGCTTATACCAAAGGTCGAATATAATGATGCATTAAAATACCCTGTTTCTTCTAATATACGAAGAAAAGCATAATGAAGCTCAGGACCGACACTAAGTTGTACAACCTCCGCACCCAGACATTCGCACTTACGCTGTTTCTCAAGAATTTCAGGCTGCCCTATTTTTTTAGAATCATAGCACTCTTGAACAATAATGCATTTTAAATTCCTTTTAGCCGCCTGAGATGCAACAGCCGCACCATAATTTCCACTGGTAGCTGCAACTATACCCTTATATCCATTTTTCTCAGCATGATATGCAGAAATTGATGCACGACGATCCTTAAAACTTCCGGATGGATTGCATTGCTCATCCTTAACAAATATCCTTGCTCCCTTTCCTTTTGGAGAAATTTTTCTTATTAAAGCAGTAAGATTCTTTAATTCCAACAGAGGAGTGTTCCCAACTCCGGCTTCTCTTTGAATCCTTATAATTTCTTCAAAGCTATAACCTGTTTCACTCATCATCTTTTCATAATCAAATGCAATTCCACCTGATTCAAGTTTGGAATAATCCATTCCTAAGGCCTTTTTTAAAATTTCATTGCTGCGTGAAGTTACCGCTTCATATGAATTCATATTACTCATTTTTATTACCTCCGCTCATTATTTCACGAAGCCCTTCATCAATTTTAAGAAGCTCCGGAACATAATTTTCACCAAAACCGTAAGTATAGGCAGGATTTACTTCTTCCAATATCCCTGTCATTTTTCGCCCTGTTACTGTAATAACTTCTGCCATTTCACCGATATTTCCTTCAGAATTAAGATATCCCTTCACCCACATGTAGAGTGGAGTTTTTTTTGTTTCATCGGGAATTTTACTTGTTCTCTCTTCCGGTTTCAAAACAATATTACGAATTTGAACCCATGTACCTTTTTTAACTGACAATTGAATAACACCTCTCTTTATTTTTATTTACTATATTTAATAAAGCAAGATTTGTGCCAAGTCTTAATTATCGGTTTAAAAAAATATTTTTATTATGGATTAGGCATATTGCCTGATTTGTGTTTCTAAACAATAAAAAAACAGGTACATAAAATTAAAACCTGCTTTTTAATTAGAAATATATTTCCGATTTTTTTGAAATTTATTTCTTATTTTATGTTATATTCCACCATTTTATTGTATAACTGCCGACTGGTTATATTTAAAACTTCTGCTGCCTTATTTTTGTTATAATTACATTCATCCAGCACTTTTAAAATATGAGCCTTTTCTGCATATTGACGAACCTCTTTTAAAGACAGGTCACCACTGCGGCCTTCACTTAATTGGGTTGATACATGAAGACCATGCTCTGTAACGTTTCCGTCCTCAGACAACACAATCAGTCTTTCAATAATATTTTTAAGTTCTCTTATATTACCCGGATAATCATATTCAAGTAAAAACTTTTTTACATCTTTGGAAACAGATTTAATTTTTTTCTTTTGCTCAGAAGAAAATTTTTCAAAGAAAAAATCTATAAACATGGGAAGATCCTCTCTTCTGTTTCTTAAAGGCGGCACATATACAGAAATAGTATTTATACGATAAAACAGATCTTCTCTGAATCGTTTTTCCTGGACTTCCTTCATTAAGTTTTTATTTGTTGCACAAACCAGCCTCAAATCTATAGGAATTCTTTTATTACTTCCTGCCCTTTCTATATATTTATTTTCAATTGTGCGAAGAAGTTTTACCTGTGTTGAGGGAGACAGCTCTCCTATTTCATCAAGGAAAAATGTTCCTCCGCTTGCTTCTTCAAATCTTCCAATTCTACGGTTAAAGGCACCTGTAAATGCACCTTTTTCATGGCCGAAAAGTTCGGACTCAAGTAAAGATTCTGAAAATGCCTGACAGTTAACTGTTACAAGCGGAGCCTCTTTTCTATTACTTTTTTTGTGCAGATGCTCTACTAAAACTTCTTTTCCAACACCGGATTCTCCCATTATAAGCACATTCGCATTGCTTGTTGCCGCTTTTTCTATAACACTTAAAATTTCTAAAAATTCATTGTTCTTTGATTCAATCAAGTATGGAACTTTATTTATTCTGCTTTTCAGAACGTAATTTTCATTTTTAAGATTTCTAATGGTTTCAGCCTTTTTTATTTCTGAAATAAGACTTTCTATATCATTTCCTTTTACAAAGAATCCAAAAGCTCCCTTTTTCATGGCTTCAACGGCTTTATCAATTGTTCCGTATCCGGAAATCATTATTACTTCAGTCATTAAATAGTCAGCTTTTATCTTTTCTAAAAGCTCCATGCCTGTTAATCCCGGCATAACCATATCGGTTAAAACCAAAAAATACATACGCTCATCTAACAGCTTCAATGCTTCATTTCCTGAAGAAGCAGAATCAATTGAATAACCCTCTCCTTCAAGTATAATTTTCATACTCTCCCTGAAATCAGCATCATCATCTACAACTAAAATTCCCATTTTACCCATTTTATCTGATTCCAACTGAATACCTCCTTCTCTAAACTACTCATTCACTATGATAGGGAAAAACTATCTTAAAAGTACTTCCCCTTAATTCCTCGCTTTCAACACTAATTTCTCCTCCTAATTTCTGAATTTCCTTATAGGCAATATATAAGCCAAGCCCTGTGCCCTCACCTACCTTACGTGTTGTAAAAAAAGGATAATATATATGTTCTATATCTTTTTTTGATATTCCTACACCCGTGTCAGAAACACAAATTGAAATATTTTTCATATCCTTCTGACAAAATATCTTTAGTTCTCCGCCGTCAGGCATTGCAAATATGGCATTTGCTATTATATTAATCAAAATGTGTTTTAAACTTCCTTTATTTAAAGTTAACTCTTCTTCAACCCGGCAGTCAACCACAACGTCTATATTTTTACCTTTCATTAAATGTGTCTGCAATTCCAGGATTTCTCCAATAAACTTATCTAATTTAATACTTCCAACTTCTTCATCCTCCATATGAGAAAAGTTCAACAGGCTGTTTATTATTCTTGTAGCTCGTTCCACCGATGAATCTATAGCTTTAATGCTTTTTTCCTGAATCTCTCCTGTCATTCCGGGCTGTTTCTTTAACAAATACGTATAACTCTTAATAACACCAAGTGGATTCCTTATTTCATGGGCTACCCCTGCCGCCATTTGTCCTACATATGCCATCTTCTCCGCCTGCATTAATTTTCTTTGAGCCAAATTAACCTCCGTTACATCTTTTATCACAAACAGAAGTTTTAACAATTCATTCTTTATATTGTTAATTGGAAAAACCTCAACTTCAAACGAGCCTTCGTTGGTAAATTCAAATTTTGTTTTTCCTTCTTTTTCAACACTATCCCATATGCTCCGGAAATTTTTTAACGGAAAAATCAAATGGCAATAGTCCGTTACATTACTACCTATGACCTGATCCTTAGATAATTTTACAAAATGAATAAATGATATATTCACATTTGTGATTATCCCATTTGAATCCGCAACCATCATAAAGTAAGCAAGACCATCCAAAATTGTCTGAAGATCGTTTTTACTGTTATACAATTCTTCTGTCCTGCTTTTTACCTCTCGGTTTAAGTTTCTGTTCCAAAACACCATCAGATAATATAGAACTAAAAAAATAAAAAATGAAGTTACCATAACTATAGCAAGAAAATTCCATATTGATGTATAGCTGTCAAAGGAAATTGATATTCCAAACCACTTTTGCTGGATTTTTTGAATTGTTCCCTTTTTTCTGATTTGAAAAATTGTCTTATTTAAAATTCTTTTTAGTGTTTCATCTTTTTTATTTACACCAAATACAACCTCTTTTTCGTATAACGGAGTATTTATAATTTTAAGTTCATTTCCCTTATCCATTCTGTCTTTAAAATACATTACAACCGGTTCATCCCCGACAACACAATCAACCTTATTATCTAAAAGAAGCTTCATCGAATCTTCCATATTATTTCCGTTTATCCAGTATACATTTATTCCTTCCTGACTTAAAAATTCTTCTGCATAATCCCCTTCAGGAGTAGATACCTTTAGCCCCTCCAAATCATTGTATGATTTAATTTCAATATTAGATTTATTTGTTATCATAATTGCACACAACCTGTACATCGGAGTTGTAAAAAGATACTTCTTCCCGCGCTGGTCACTGGGGAACATATCAAACATGTTTATATTGCCATTTTCCAAATTAATCATAGCATCTTTAAATACATAAGGCTTCACTTCTATCGTAATTCCAAGCTCTTCTGAAATAGCATCCACAATATCCAAGGTTGTGCCCTGATATTTTCCTGTTTTTGGATCTACATACCTCAAAGGAGGAGAGTTATTATCAGCACCAAAGATTATCTTGTTTTTTTCGAGCCAGGATCTTTCCTCATTGCTTAAAGGCATGGAATTTTCAATATATCCAATTATATCCATAGAGTATTTTTTTCTGACATGATCATTAACAACCAGCAAAAATAAACAAAAAAGGACAACTAAAATAATTGTCATAGAATAATTTGTCAAGAAAACAAAAATTTTTTGTGTTTTTTTATTCTTCATTTTTCTAATTATTGCTCCTTTTTATAATGGGAATTACTTGATAATCAATTCTTTTAATTTGAATTATAATAACACAAACAATTATAGCATATAAATATTAAAATTTTAAGTTTTTTCAAATATTAATTTATATTCTTATTGCTTTGCTTTAAATTGATTTTAAATTATGTATTTCTTATAAATTTCTTTTCCAGACCTAATATCATTATTCAATTATTTGCCATGTATTATTAAAAACATGCCGTACATAATAATGTTAGAAAGTCACTTACTGACTTTTAAAAATTTAATCCTGTAAATTGTAATTGACCTGATACATATTTGAATTCAGGTTAATTGGGCCCATATAATTTACCAATATAACATTTTATTACAAGATTAAATTAAAATTAAAGGACAATAATAATAACATCTACAACGAAAGGAGAAAACAAAATGGCATCAAACAACAACAGTGGAAGCAACAATATAGTTGTTCCGGAAGCAAAACAGGCTTTGAATCAGATGAAAGCAGAAATAGCTAACGAATTAGGATTAACAAATTATGAACAGGTTGACAAGGGTAACCTTACAGCAAGACAAAATGGTTATGTAGGTGGATACATGACTAAGAGATTAGTTGAAATGGCTCAGAGACAAATGAGCGGTTCCAGCGGATTCCAAACAAAATAAGTTAAAAAGTAAATTAAAATAAATAATTGGTGAATAGCTCAGCTATTCACCAATTTATTATCAGTACAAAATTATTTATTTTGTAGCTTTTTCTTTTTTCAATTCTTCAATCAACAAAGGAACAACTTGGAATATATCCCCTACTATACCCACATCTGCAACATCAAATATTGGAGCTGTTTCATCCTTGTTTATTGCTATGATGTAATCTGATTCCTCCATACCTGCAAGATGCTGGATTGCTCCTGATATACCACAGGCTATATACAGATTTGGTCTTACTGTCTTTCCTGTCTGTCCAACCTGTCTGTCTTTTGGTACCCAGCCTGCATCTACTGCTGCTCTCGATGCTGATATTGTTCCTCCAAGTAAATCTGCTAGCTCTTCAAGCATCGGATAGTTTTCCGGTCCATGCATCCCTCTTCCGCCTGAAACTAACACTTTGGCATCTTCTATATTCATTCTTTGCTGAATTATTTTTGTTACATCTAATATTTCAACATTTTTGCATTCTTTTGGTATATCTATCTTATATTCTTCTATGTTTACAGGATTTTGTTCGGAATATTTGGCTGCCTGCATAACTCCCGGTCTCACTGTTGCCATCTGAGGTCTGTGGTTCGGGCATGCTATTGTTGCCATTATGTTTCCTCCGAATGCCGGTCTTGTCATCATCAGGTTTTGTTTATTCGGATCTTCGTCGTCAGCTTCTATTGCCAGTCCTGTACAGTCTGCCGTCAATCCTGTATGAACCCTTGCGGATACTCTTGGTGCCATATCTCTTCCTATTGCTGTTGCTCCGTATATTACTGCCTCCGGCTTTTTATCTGTTATTATTTTGTGCATTGTATATACATATGGTTCTGTCATGTATATGTCAAGCAAATCATCATCTACATATATTACTTTATCTGCTCCCGCATAGCACAGTCTCTTTGCTTCGTCCTTCATATCTTTTCCAAGAAGAACCGCAGTTACTGTTGTGTTTAAATCTTTTGCCAGTTCTTTTCCCTTGCCTATCAGCTCAAGAGCTACTTTTTGTACTTTTCGGTCTCTTTGTTCGGCAAATACAAATACTCCTTTATATTCTGAAATGTTCATTGTCCGCCTCCTACTATAAAATAAACTTTTCTTTCATTTTATCAACTATTAATTCTGC
>DHUT01000107.1:17706-47464 GCA_002409285.1 Firmicutes bacterium UBA5227
AATGATTTTTTAACCTTGGTAGGAGAGCCTTTAAGTCCTATGTTTGCCATATCTACTGTTATATCCTTCAATGTCCACACCTTTGGCGCTTTCTCCCTGAATGCATCAAAGATTCCTCCCGGTGTCATGTAACGTGGTTCGTTTAATTCTGACAGTGCTGTAATCAATACCGGCATTTTTGCCTTGATTGTGTGGTATCTGTCTTCATATTGTCTTTTGACTATTACATAGTCCCCTTCAATTTTTATATCTTCTGCATAGCTTATGTTCGGAAGTCCCAGATGCTCTGCTATCTGCGGTCCTACCTGTGCTGTGTCTCCGTCTATTGCCTGTCTTCCGGTTATTATAAGATCGTATTTCAGATTTTTTATTGCTGCTGCTATCGTGGTTGAGGTTGCCCATGTATCTGCTCCTCCAAAAGCTCTGTCTGTTAACAGCACTGCTTCGTCTGCTCCCATTGCAAGAGCTTCTCTTAACGCCATATCTGCCTGGGGTGGTCCCATGGATAACACTGTTACATGTGCTCCCAGTTCATCTTTTAGCCTTAATGCTGCTTCCAACCCTGCCTTATCGTCAGGATTTATTATGCTTGGTACGCCTTCTCTTATTAATGTGCCTGTTTTCGGATCAAGTTTTACTTCTGTTGTATCCGGCACCTGTTTTATACAAACTACTATATTCACTTTTTCTGCCTCCCTATTTTAACATGCTTGAACTGATAACCATTCTTTGTACTTCGGATGTTCCTTCGTAGATTTCGGTTATCTTAGCATCTCTCATCATTCTTTCAACAGGATAGTCTCTTGTGTATCCGTATCCTCCATGAAGCTGCACTGCCTTTGTTGTTACTTCCATTGCTGTTTCTGCCGCAAAAAGCTTTGCCATTGCCGCGTCAACGCCGTATGACTCTCCTGCGTCCTTGGTGCAGGCTGCTCTGTATACCAGCAGTCTTGCTGCGTCTACATTTGTCTGCATTTCCGCAAGCTGGAATTGTGTGTTCTGGAACTTGGCAATGGGTCTTCCAAACTGTTTTCTTTCCTTTACATATTTAACGGTTTCGTCAATGGCTCCCTGTGCTATTCCAAGTGCCTGGGCTGCTATTCCTATTCTTCCTCCGTCCAGGGTCTTCATTGCAATCTTAAAGCCTTGTCCTTCTTTTCCAAGAAGATTTTCCTTTGGTACTATGCAGTCCTCAAAAATCAATTCACAAGTTGCAGAACCTCTGATACCCATTTTCTTTTCTTTCTTTCCTATTGAAAAACCCGGGAAGTCTTTTTCAACTATAAATGCCGATATTCCCTTGGTACCCTGGGATTTATCAGTCATAGCCATTATTATATAAACATCTGCATAGGATGCGTTTGTTATAAATATTTTGCTTCCGTTTAAAACATAGTGGTCGCCTTCTAATACGGCCTTAGTCTGCTGACCAGCCGCATCTGTTCCTGCTCCCGGTTCTGTCAGTCCGAATGCTCCCAGCCATTCTCCGGAGGCTATCTTTGTCAAATATTTTTTCTTTTGTTCCTCATTACCAAATTCATCAAGAGGTGAACCGCATAAAGATGTGTGTGCTGATACAATAACTCCTGTTGTACCACAAACCTTTGACAGTTCCTCAACAGCCATAACATATGTCAGATAGTCACAGCCTTCTCCTCCATATTCTTTCGAAAACGGTATTCCCATAAAACCGTATTTTTTCATTTTATCAACGGTTTCTACAGGAAATCTTTCTTCTTCATCTATTTCCTGTGCCAATGGTTCAACTTCGTTGACAGCAAATTCTCTGAACAGCTGTCTTGCCATTTCATATTCCTTGCTTAATTGAAAATTCATCTTTACACTCCCTTAATTTTTTTGTCAACCCTTACCTTTTTGTTAATATTTTGTTAATATTTTAACCTTAATGGCTAAAAAAATTAATATTTCATGATTTCATTATACTTCATTGAACATGAAATATCAACCCCATTTTCTAAAATTAAAATAGGAAAAATCCAGGAAAACGTTATAAATTCCACATATTATTATTATTTTACTATTTGAAATCCGGATGCCTTTTTTCCATAAATGCATTCATGCCTTCCTTTTGATCTTGTGAAGCAAAACACAATCCGAAAATATTATTTTCATATGCAATGCCTGTTTCAATATCTGTTTCTATTCCTCTGTTCATTGATTCTTTTGCATATTTTACGGCTACTCGTGAATTTGATTTAATCTTTTCAGCAATTATATATGTTTCTTCCAATAAGTTTTCTTTTTCAGTAACTTTATTGACCAAACCTATTCTATAAGCCTCTTGTGCATCTATATGTTCTCCTGTAAAAATTAATTCCTTTGCTCTTCCCAATCCTATAAGTCTTGCCATTCTTTGTGTCCCTGAAAACCCAGGTATAATACCAAGACCTACTTCAGGCTGACCAAATTTTGCTTTGACAGAGGCAATTCTAAAATCACATGCCATTGCCAGCTCACAGCCACCGCCAAGGGCAAAGCCATTTACTGCAGCAATAACAACTTTATTGAGAGTTTCAATTTTTCTGAATAGTCTTGAACCGTCTTCTGAAAATTTCTTTGCCTGGTCAGGATTTAAATTACTCATATATGCTATATCCGCACCTGCAACAAAGGCCTTTCCTTCGCCTGTCAGAACAACAACCCGCACTCCTTCATCCTCACGGATTTCATCAAATGCACATTCTAACTCACTTAAAACATCTGCGTTTAATGAATTCAGAGTTTTTGGATTGTTGATTTTAACCGTACAAATACCATTGTTTCTTTCAATCACCAAGTTTTTAAGTTCCATTGCTCTTCCTCCTCATAATTTTTGCTACATCATTATAGCATGGATTCATTTTATAAAGAGTTAATTTTTGTTAACAATTTGACACAATTAAAGAATATAAGCAGTACGGATGTTAAACATCCGTAAACCGCTTATTATTTTGTTTTTAATTTGCACTGTTATAATCTTCACCAAGAACCTTACTGAATATTGTATTTGCCGCAAACTGATATTCATCCTGCTGATGTGCCTTATTTGTAAGGCTTCCGGCAAATACAGTAACATCAATACCATTTTCATTGTATGAAAATGCCTGTATACCTCCAAGGAATTTTTCAAGATTTTCCTGAATCATAAATCCTTCAAGAGGAGTATCCTTTGTAGCTGTCATTAATATCTGTGCATTTTCAGGAACCCCGGATATATACGCTCCGCCGTAAGAATATACAATGTTATCTTTGTTTTTTACATTGCCGGCAGTAATGATGCTGTCAGTGTCAAATGTTACTTTATACAAAGCATCCTGATTGGTACCGGTTGATACATAATCAAACCCGTATTGCCCTAAAACATCCGTTTTCAATTTTTCCAGTGAGCCTACTCCTGCTGCAAGATATGATTTGCCTTCTTTCACTGCCTTTACTTCTTCATCATTCAGAGCTCTGTTTCCTGCTATAATATTTGCTTCCTTCACATTGTCCGTCAGTGAAAATCCCATTTGTTTACCGTAAGCATATACATCAAAATTATAATTCGTATTTCCATAGTTCGGATAATTAAGAACACCATATTCCTTCCCTTCAGAATTAACCGAATACTGCCCAGAATAACCCGGAACATACACCGAAGGTTTATTTATTATGCGTGCGCCTGACACACTGTCCACACCGGTTGCCTTAACAATAAATTTATCCTGATATTCTTTGAAATTGCTGTAGGCTACGACAAAGTCACCCTTGTAGTCTCCTTCGGTTATAAACCCAACTTTAATTCCGTCTGAAAGCAACTGGTTAATTAGTGCAATTGCAGACACTGAATTGTTATCAACTATTACTTCCTTATTTTTCTTTCCTGTAAATACAGTCTTTGCTTTCTGTGGTTCTTTTATCTCATCAAGCATGCTTTCTTTTACAAGCCCTTTTTTATCAACAGCGGCATAATCAAAGCCTCTCATATCTCCGAAAGCAGTTATGGGCTCAGAGTAGAGGTCAGGCCAGCCTGTTATTAAAATACCGTCATACAAGGCTCCATTTGCTACATTTCTCTTTGCCTGATACATGCTTACAACCATGGAACCCTTAGGGTATGTTTTACCGTTAAAGGTTACTGCTGTGTTCAATTTGTGCACTTTAACACCGTTGTTAAGCAAAAACTCCTGCATATCATAGGCCGCTTCAATATTGCTCTGATTTTTACCATCCAAAGGTATGATATAGCACTCAGGGAAAAAATTATTGTTTCCTTTATACTTTGGACGAAAAATATCTGCTTCAGCTCCTATATTGTCGTTAACGTCAACATACCAGTCTCTTATGGCGGGCTCGTCAATATTTTTTAATCCTCTGGACCAGCCTGTAAGCTGATTGATATAGAATTTTTCCTTGTTCTTCATCAAGTAAGCTCCGTGATTAAGGAGACCATACTCCAAAGCTTTTGTAGCCTGCTGATTGGATTTCGGCACCTCTATAGTGAACGCAACTGTTCCGTGAAGCATGGAGTATTGTGGAGTATAGTTTGTTGACATATCGTCCCAGGGTTCCTTCCACAGTGGATTTCCTGCTTCATCAGACACAAGGTAATCTCTTAACGGCATAACATAGCTGTTAAATTCACTGTTATTGGCCACTGCACCTATGCCGAAGGCTTCTCCGCTTTTAATTCCATCTTCTGCGAATAAATCATATTCAAAATTAGGTTCGTGCGGAGGTGAGCACGGCTCAACCTGAAAACCACTGATAAAACCATGAAGCTCAATAAGAGTTGTTGGATTCCACTCTGCAATAAGTTTTGTCATGTTTTGAGTTTCTGCCTGAGTTTGAAACAAATTATCACGGTTCAAATCAAATCCGTTTCCGTTTTGCCTTACATTGTTAGTCCTGCCATCAGTATTTTCTTCAGGTACAACGATGAATATAATGTTGTCCAAAAGTTCGTTTACATCAAGGGTATAACTCTCGACATTGTAGAATTTGTTTAAATCTACTTTTCCTGATGCTTCGTTCCCATCTTTTATAAATCCTATTCCTGTTGCATAATCTTTTATAAGTTCGGACCAGTGCATTCCTGCCTGTTTCATCTCAAGTTCAAGCTGTTTTTCTCCCTCCGGTTTAAACCCATTTAATACATTGTAAGTTATCATTCCGCCATTTTCAAAGCTGTTGATTATGTCCCAGATAAAATTCATTGGAGCGTCAGCTCCGGGATTTTCATCGGGATGAATATTGCTGTACATAACAGGTATTTTGTAGTCAAAACCTTCTTTTATTTTCTGAATTAATGCTTCCGGGTTTTCTTGAGCAAGCTTATTTTGCTCCTTAAAAGCCTTTATGGACTCACTGCTGTCTGATATTACGGCATAAGGCATATTATGTCCCTGAGTGGATGTTCCCATGGACAAAACATCCATATAAATACCCTGTACTGTATCTGCTTTTTCCTTTGCTTTAATCAGGTCTTCCTCTATCTCACCGTTTGTCCTGTAATCATCATAGGGATTTACTCTTACAGATGCCTGTCCAAGAACATTTCCTGACAAATCCCTGCATGAAAGTATGTACTCTCCTGTGTAATCTAAAATAGCATTTCTATTATTCCTCGGACTGTCAACTCTATCTGAGCCGAAAAAGTACTCTGTAGAAAAAGAAAGCTTAAGCCCGTTTTTTCCATTATCAGTATACTCCTCTGTCTTAATTGCTGTGAAATACGGGCTTTGACTGTCCCAGATTTTCCAATCTTCAAGTTTTCCTCCAAGATATTGATGAGGGAATATTTTTTCATCCTGCATTCCCTTTTCCCTTGTCAGAGACCACTCCACACTTTCGGGAGATAACTTGTTTTCCGTAATAAGTACAGCCTCAAAATTTCTTTTGGAAGATAAAGAAATTACATCCTTTCCCTCTCCTGTAACATTTTTAAAATCAATTTCCGGCAGGTTTGCCGCATCAACAGGCACCACAGCCATAGACAGGAGCATCATCAAAGCCATAACAAACGAAATAACAGACTTAGATGCACTCCATTTCTTTTTTGAATAAACCATTTTAGTTTTCCTCCTCGCATAATATATCATATTTACTAAAAAATATTCATGTTAAAGATAATAATACTTTCCGAGAAAAAAATCAATAGGTAAATTAAAAAAAATACACTTTTTTGTATTTTTACTTAACTACAGTCTTCATATAAAAAAGAGAGCTCACGCTCTCCTTATCATTTAATTATTTTAGTTAAATCCCACATTTTGTTAAGCACATATTTAATATTATATTTTTCGGCAAGTTTTTCGGAATCCTTCTGCCAGCCTGCAAGTACAGGTGTTGTATCAGCATTTATTGCACATTCCATATCAAACCTTGAATCACCGACGTACAGCGTTTTATCAGGCGAACTGTTTAAAATACTCATTGTTCTTACGAGAGGCTCCTTATCCGGCTTGTGTTTTTTTACATCGTCCGCAGTTAAAACCACCCCAAAATATTTTGAAATATCGAATTTTTCCAATGCCTGTATTGTTGAAACTCTCAGCCTGGATGTTGCTATACCCATTTTGATATTTTTATCATTCAAATATTTAAGTGTATCTTCCACAGTTTCATAAAGAACAACCTCATCATTGAATCTATCCTTCTGATAGTCTCTGTAACAGGCTATAACATCTTCAAAATTATATTGTCCGAAATCTCTTGTTAAGGTTAGTTCCAAAGGCTCTCCGAACGTACTCAATATATATTCCTCATTACCATTTTCACTGCGAAATACCTCATATATATGCTTAAAGGAATTAATAACAATTTGGTTCGTATTTGCCAGGGTGCCATCGAAATCAAATATTACAGTATCTATCATTTTGCATCCTTATTTTTTTTTGTTTTCATGCTTAATCCTATTCTCTGTCTTTCCTTATCTATGCTGATTATGGTTACATCCACAGTATCTCCAACCTGTACAACCTCCATGGGATTCTTTATATATCTGTCACTCATTTCAGAAAGGTGAACAAGTCCGTCCTGTTTAACTCCTATATCAACAAAGGCTCCAAAATCAACCACGTTTCTTACTGTTCCCTTAAGCTTCATTCCCACTTCCATGTCTTCAAATTTCACAACATCATTTCTGAAAACAACCTGGGGCATTTCATCTCTGGGATCCCTGCCGGGTTTTTTAAGCTCCTCTATTATATCGGTAAGTGTGGGAACGCCAATATCAAGTTCCTCTGCCAGCACCTTTATTCTGTCGTTAATTTTTTCCTTTGATGGCTTCTTCTCTTCTTTGAATTTAATCTGTGCCAGGGCTTCAAGTCCCTTTAGCCTTGAATTATGTGAAGTAATCTGCACCTTATTATCTTCCTTCACCTTAACCTTCATTATTCTTTCATTTATATCTCTTAAATTGCCGCTTCTTACGTCATTCAGGGTATATCCCAGCCTTTCCAGCAATCCTATTGCAATTTCATAAGATTCAGGATGCACGGCAGTTTTATCCAGAGGATTATCTCCGTCCGAAATTCTAAGAAAACCCGCACATTGTTCAAATGCCTTTTCTCCCAGTTGTTTAACCTTAACAAGCTCTGTTCTGTCAGTAAACTTTCCGTTTTCCTCTCTGTACTTAACCACATTTTTTGCGATTGTTTTAGAAACACCTGATACATATTGCAGCAGTGCGGTGGATGCAGTGTTTAAATCAACTCCCACGCTGTTAACGCAGTCTTCCACCACGCCATCAAGCTCCTGCCCCAGCTTTGTCTGATTCACATCATGCTGGTACTGTCCCACACCGATACTCTTAGGATCTATTTTTACAAGCTCTGCCAAGGGGTCCTGAAGCCTCCTGCCTATGGAAATAGCTCCTCTTATTGTAACATCCAAATCGGGATATTCCTCCTGAGCCAGCTTGGATGCAGAATATACCGAAGCACCTGCCTCACTTACAATTGTATATGTAACCTTCCTGTCCAATTTAGAAATCATGTCAGCCACAACCTGCTCTGTTTCCCTTGAGGCTGTACCGTTACCGATAGTTATTACATTTATGTCATATTTTTTGATTAACTCTGTCATTATTCTCTGAGATTTTTCAACCTCATTTTTTGGCTCGCTTGGATAGATAACTCCCTTATCCAAAAATTTTCCTGTTTCATCTAATACGGCAATCTTGCATCCGGTTCTGTATCCCGGATCCAGTGCCAATATTCTTACATCCTTAACAGGAGGCACCATTAACAGGTTTTTCGTATTTTTCCCAAAAACCTTTATAGCCTCTTCCTCTGCTCTTTCCGTCAGCATGTTTCTTACTTCTCTTTCTATGGAAGGAGCAATGAGCCTTTTGTAGCTGTCTAAAATTGCAGATAAATAATAATCAACTGTTATAGCAGACTCATTTGTAATTTCCTTTGATTTTAAGTAATTTGTTATTTTATCATCCGGGGTTTTCAGCTTTACCTTAAGCTTCTTTTCTTTCTCTCCTCTGTTAACGGCAAGTATTCTGTGGTTTGCAAGCTTGCTTACAGGCTCCTCAAATTTGTAATACATTTCATATACGCTTTTTTCTTCTTCATCCGCAGCTTCTGATGTTAATACCGCATCTTTCAAATATACTTCTCTGATGTACTTTCTGTAATCTGCATTGTCTGATATAATTTCAGCTATTATATCGCATGCACCTTCGTATGCTTCCTTAATATCTTTTACGCCCTTTTCTTCATCAACGAAGGATGCTGCGATTTCCTCAAGGCTGCCCTCTGTTATATTTTGAGCCAGTATAAAGTTTGCAAGCCCTTCGAGTCCCTTTTCCCTGGCTTTTGAAGCCCGGGTGGATTTTTTCTGCTTGAACGGTCTGTATAAATCTTCAACTCTCTGCATTACATCTGCATTTAATATTTCATTCTTCAGCTCTTCCGTGAGTTTTCCCTGTTCTTCAATTAAACGAATAACTTCTTCCTTGCGTGATTCAAGATTCCTGAGATACATAAGCCTCTCATACAAATCTCTTAAAACCACATCATCAAGTGAGCCGGTCTGCTCCTTGCGATAACGGGCAATAAACGGAATTGTACTTCCATCGTCAATGAGTTTAACCGTGTTTTCAACCTGAAAAGGTTTAATATTAAATTCTTCACATAATATTTTGTTGATATCTACCATTACTCTCCCCTTTTTAACTATCGCTGAAATATTGCTGAACTATTGATATAATGCACCGGAAGCACATTGTTTTCTATCATTCAGCCCTTGCTCAGCTGTTGTTTTTAGATTTCATCTTTAAATATTCATTTATAAATATATCTAAATTACCATCCATTACAGACTGCACATTTGCTGTTTCCGCATTTGTACGATGATCCTTAACCATGCTGTAGGGATGGAATACATAGGATCTTATCTGGCTTCCCCATGCTATTTGATTATACTTACCCTGTATATCCTCTATTTTTTCTTTATTTTCTAATTTTTTTATTTCCATCAGCTTTGATTTAAGCATTTTCATTGCTGTCTCTTTGTTGCTGTGCTGTGATCTCTCATTTTGACAGGACACAACGATCCCGGTTGGAATATGAGTTATACGTATTGCGGAATCCGTGGTGTTTACATGCTGCCCGCCGGCACCGCTTGAACGGTAAGTATCAATACGGATATCAGATTCATTTATTTCAATGTCAATATCATCATTAATTTCCGGCGTAACATCCACCGAGGCAAATGATGTATGCCTTTTTTTAGCAGCATCAAACGGCGATATACGAACTAAACGATGAACACCCTTTTCAGATTTCAGGTACCCATATGCATTTTCACCTTCCACCAGCATTGTCACACTTTTTATTCCTGCTTCCGTATCGGGAAGTATGTCCAGCACATTCATGCTGTATCCATGTGACTCACACCACCTGCAATACATTCGATACAGCATATCCGCCCAGTCTTGTGCCTCTGTTCCTCCTGCTCCCGCATGGATTGATAGAATAGCGTTGTTTCTATCAAATTCACCGCTTAAAAGTGCCACAATCCTGGCATCTTCCAGCATTTGACCCACTTCGGCAATTGACTTTTCCAGTTCCGGCAAATGGGACTCATCGTCTTCTTCTCTTATCATATCTCTCATAAGCTCCAGGTCTTCAACATGTTGTTTTAAATTTAGGAACTGTTCAACTTTATCGGTATTGTGTTTTAATTTCTGAGACACCTTCTGAGCTCTTTCCTGATTGTTCCAGAATTCCGGCTCCTGCATTTCAGATTCAAGTAAAATATTCTCTTCCTTTAACTTTTCCAAGTCAAAGTGAACCACCAACCTCAGATAATATGGTGTTAAATTTCTTTAAGTTTTCATTAATTTCATAAAAATCTATCAAATTATCACCCTTTCTTTACCAATAGTTTAACTATCGATGATCATATCCATTGTTTCTCTATCATTCACCTGCTGATTACTGTTCATCTTTTCCGCAGCATTTTTTATACTTTTTACCGCTGCCGCAGGGGCATGGGTCATTTCTTCCGACCTTCTTTTCTTTTTTTACCACAGGCTGCGGCTTTCCTGTTTCGCCGGTACCTCCTCCGCTTGTTCCCGTAATTTTAGCAACCTGTTTACGTTGGATTTTTTCCTGTGGTCTTACTCTCATCAGCATTTTAACTGTATCTTCCTGAATTGCGGCAGTCATTTCTTCAAACATATCAAAGCCTTCAATCTGATATGCTATTACAGGGTCTTCATTTCCTATCGCACGCAGGCCTATGCCTTGCTTTAGCTGATCCATGGCATCAATGTGATCCATCCACTTTGTATCTACGTTTCTTAAAAGTATAACTCTTTCAATTTCTCTGAAAACATCCTCACCAAATTCAGACTCCTGCCTTGCATAATGTCTGTCAATGGCACTTCTTGTTTTTTCTTTTAGCAAATCCTTGCTTATACTCTCTTTCTGCTCACCATCAAAGCTTATGAGCAGTGAAAAAGCTTCCGCAGCATACTTGGTAAAGCCTTCTATATCCCAGTTGTCAGAGAACCTTTCCTCAGTTGTATACATGTGTATTCCATTATCAATAAGTTGGTCAATCATGTGAGAAATGTAATCCTTAAGGTTTTCTCCCATGAGAACTCTTCTTCTTTCTGAATAAATAACTTCCCTTTGTTTATTCATAACATTGTCATATTGAAGAACATGCTTCCTTATATCAAAGTTTCTTCCTTCAACTCTTGACTGTGCGGTTTCAATGGTTTTTGTAAGCATACCTGCTTCAAGAGGCTCATCTTCAGGCATTTTGAGAGTCTCAATAATCGTCTTAACCTTATCACCTGCAAACAGCCTCATAAGGTCATCTTCAAGAGAAATATAAAAACGTGTTGAACCTGGGTCTCCCTGCCTTCCGGCACGACCTCTGAGCTGGTTGTCAATACGTCTTGACTCATGACGCTCCGTACCGATAATATGAAGTCCGCCTGCTTCTCTTACTTTTTGCTGTTCGTCCTTTAATTCATTTTTAGACTGCTCCAAAAGTTCCTTATATACTTTTCTTGCATCTAATATTTCTGCATCATCCGTTTCATTAAATCCGTCTGCCTGAGCTATAAGTTCTTCTGAGAAGCTCTTTTGTTTCATCTTATGCTTTGCAATAAATTCGGGATTACCTCCAAGCACTATGTCAGTTCCTCTTCCTGCCATGTTTGTGGCAATGGTAACTGCACCCAGACGCCCTGCCTGTGCTACAATTTCCGCTTCCTTCTCATGCTGCTTGGCATTCAGTACTTCATGCTTAATCCCCTGTTTTTTAAGAATGCTGCTCAAAAGCTCCGATTTTTCAATAGATATAGTACCTACAAGTATCGGCTGCCCTGTTTTATGTCTTTCAATTATTTCCTCAATAACAGCTTTAAACTTTCCGACTTCACCCTTGTAAACAACATCTTCCAGGTCTTTTCTTATTACTTCTTTGTTTGTGGGAATTTCTATAACATCAACACCGTAAATTTCCCTGAATTCATTTTCTTCAGTCTTTGCAGTACCTGTCATACCTGACAGCTTTTTGTACATTCTGAAATAGTTCTGGAAAGTGATTGTTGCCAGAGTTTTTGACTCTTTTCTTACCTCAATTCTTTCCTTGGCTTCTATTGCCTGATGAAGACCGTTGGAATACCTTCTTCCGTACATTATACGACCGGTAAATTCATCAACGATTAGAACCTCTCCATCCTTTACAATGTAATCTATATCTTTCTTCATTGTATTTTGAGCTTTCAAGGCCTGGTTTATGTGATGCGATATTTCCATGTTTTCCTGGTCAGCAAGATTTTCTATATTGAAAAACCTTTCAGCCTTGCCTATTCCTCTGGCTGTCAGAGTAACATTTTTTCCCTTTTCATCAACTATGAAATCAACCGTATCGTCTTCTTCAACATCTCCCATTATATAGTCCATTTTTGACTTTTTTTCATCAGGAGACTGTATCTTACCTTTTAAAGTTGTAACAAAGGTATCTGCAGTCTGATAAAGATTAGTTGATTTTTCACCTTCACCGGAAATAATCAAAGGCGTTCTGGCTTCATCAATTAATATTGAGTCAACCTCATCTATTATACAGTAGCTCAAATCTTTTTGAACCATATCTTCTTTTCTGATAACCATGTTGTCTCTCAAATAATCAAACCCAAATTCATTGTTTGTACCATAGGTTATATCACATCGATATGCGTTTTTTCTTTCCTCGGGAGTAATCCCGTGAATTACACATCCTACTGACAGGCCCAGGAAGTTATGAATTTTCCCCATCCAGTCGCAGTCACGTCTGGCAAGATAATCATTAACCGTTACAACATGCACCCCATTGCCGTCAAGTGCATTTAAATATACAGGGAGAGTGGAAACCAAAGTCTTTCCTTCACCTGTTTTCATTTCCGCTATACGTCCCTGATGAAGAACAATACCACCTATGAGCTGCACCCTGTAGTGTTTTTGTCCAAGCACTCTCCAAGCAGCTTCTCTTACAACCGCAAACGCTTCGGGAAGTATATCATCCTTAGTTTCGCCCTTAGCAAGCCTTTCTTTAAACTCAGAAGTCTTTGCCTTGAGTTCCCCGTCACTTAACTCTGCCATTGCATTTTCCAATGACATGATTTTGTCCACAATTGGTTCTAATCGCTTAACTTCCTTATCACTGTAAGAACCAAAAATCTTCTCTAAAAAATTTTTCATAATGCATCCTTTCTCTATACTGAAGTTGAACTAAAGTATCCGGCTGTATACCCCGAGCTCCATGCCCATTGCAAATTAAATCCTCCGCAGTCGCCGTCCACATCCAGTAATTCTCCTGCAATATATAACCCCTTTGTTTTAAGGGATTCAAGGGTTTCCGGATTAACCTCCGACGCATCTACTCCTCCGGCTGTGGATTGAGCCTGCTGCCAAGTATTATGACCTGCCACTTCAAATTTCCATTCCTTTAAAATATCTATAATTTTATAAATTTCCTTTTTATTTAAACTTCCGCATTTTATATTTAAATCTTCAAAGCCTGCTTCTGTTAATACCGCAGTTATCAGCCTATTGTTGATAAAGCCAACCAACCCGTCCTCAATGCTCTTATAGCTTATTTTTCTGAATCTCAGGCTTAGAATATCATATAACTCCACCTTTGACAAATCAGGAAACATATCTACAGATACATATACCTTCCTTCCCATGTTAAGCTCTTCTATTACGCTTCGGCTTATTTGCAATACAGGAGGTCCCGAAATTCCGTATTCTGTAAATAAAATTTCACCTTCATCTTCTCTTATGACATTTTTGTCAGTAAGCCCTTTAACTCTTCCGTCAAATCTTATCCCCGACATTCTCCTGAAATATTTGCCCTTAAGCCTAAGCTGTACCAGTGCGGGAAACGGTTCTACAATTTTGTGCCCAAATGATTTTGCCAGTTCATAGCCACTTCCGTCAGAACCAAGCTGAGGACTTGCTCTGCCTCCGGTAGCCAGAATTACATTATCAGCTTCATAAGCTTTAGTATAACCTATAATACTAAATACACCTTTATTTTTTCTTAATTCCACAACTTCGAAATCGGTTACTTCCTTTATGTTCAGCCTTTCGGCCTCATACCTCAGAACATTCAGTACACTGGAGGCCTGCAGAGATCCGGGGTATACTTTCCCAAGCTCTCCCACGTAGGGGTTAATCCCCAAATCTTCAAAAAAGCTTAGAGTTTTGTTTAAATCAAAAAAATTAAGTATATTTTCCGCAGGCTTTATATTATTGCCATGATATCGGTCAATTGACATATTAATATTCGTATAATTGCATCTGCCGTTGCCTGTAGCCAATATCTTTTTCCCTACTCTGTTCATTTTTTCATAAATTGTAACCTGAGAACCGTTTCTTGCCGCAGCAATGGCGGCCATCAGTCCGGAGGCACCTCCGCCGATAACAGCTGTTTTCATAGTTTATCCCTTATTCATCTATTCATTTATTTATTTATTGATTTATACGTCTTTATTATCTGTTCCGCAACCCTGAGGCCGTCAATAGACGCAGACATTATACCACCCGCATATCCGGATCCTTCGCCGCAGGGATAAATTCCCTTAACATTGCTTTGGAAATCATCATCCCTAACTATTCTCACAGGTGAAGATGTTCTTGTTTCCACACCTGTGAGAACCGCATCATCCCTATCGAAATTTTCAAGCCACTTTCCGAATGCAGTTATTCCTTCGACCATACTTTCACACACATATTCCGGAAGACAGTCCCAAAGGTTTGCAAAGGTTGCCCCAGGCCTGTAGGTTGGATATATTTCCCCAAAGGTTGTGGAAACCTTTCTTTCTTTAAAATCTTTAAAAAGCTGAACCGGAGCATGATAATTTCCGCCTGCCATTTCAAAAGCTTTATATTCAAATTGTCTTTGAAATTCAATTCCAGCCAGAGGATTTTCGTCCCCTCCAAAATCCTCTGGGTTGATGGAAACAACCACAGCCGAGTTGGCGTTTTCTAAATCCCTTTCATGAAAGCTCATACCGTTTGTTACAACTCCGCCCTTTTCAGAAGCAGAGGCGGTAACAATTCCTCCCGGACACATGCAGAATGTATAGCAGCTTCTCCCGTTTTTACATTTGTGAACAAATTTATAATCTGCAGGTCCGAGACCCGGATGCTCAGCCATTTCACCGTACTGAGCTTCACTTATCATTCTTTGAGGATGCTCAATCCTTGCTCCAATGGCAAAGGGCTTGGCTGTTAACTTTAGTTTGCCGTTAAGCATCTCAAATGTATCTCTTGCACTGTGACCTATTGCCAAAACTAATACATCTGTTTCAATTATGTCACTTTCTGTTATAACACAATATACGCTGTCATCTCTAACTTTAATGTCGGTAAGACATTCTTCAAAACGAAACGTACCTCCCAGACTGATTATTTTCTTTCTGATATTAACCAGGCATCCTCTTAGTAAGTCCGTCCCTATATGAGGCTTGTTCAGATATGTTATTTCCATAGGAGCTCCAGCCTCCACAAATTCTTCAAGAACCTTCTTGCCTCTCTTTGAACGATCCTTTATCAGAGTGTTAAGCTTTCCGTCAGAAAAAGTACCGGCTCCGCCTTCACCAAACTGGATGTTGGATTTTTCATTTAGCGTTCCATCCCTCCAGAATTTATCAACATCCTTGACACGATCCTTTACCTTTTTGCCCCTTTCAAGGATAATGGGATTATACCCCTTCTCGGCCAGTAACAGTGCACAAAACAACCCTGCCGGTCCACATCCCACAATTACAGGTCTGTTATTGAGAGGCTTTTCTCCTGTTGCCTCAGCCTCATATATAAAAGGCTCCACTAAGGAAATATTTGCATTTCTCTTGGAAATTTTAATATTATTTTCATTATCAAGCTCTAAATCTAAAGTATATATAAAAAGTATTTCTTCCTTTTTCCTTGCGTCTATTGATTTTCTGAAAATTGACAGCGATTTTATTTCTTCTCTTTTAACCTTCAGTATTTCTGCAGCTCTCATGTATAAATCTTCTTCGCTGTGATCTATAGGTAGCTTAACCTGCTGAATTCTAATCATTATATACCTCTTGCTTTATTTACTTTACAGTCTTGTCTTGTTTTTAACTTTATCATTATACCATATATTTAAAAATATTCTATGTCTTTTTTTGACATTGATTTTCTGCAACACAAATATCGGCAGCGACAATCGCAGTACGCTGCCCTTATAATCAATATTTTATAAAGTCAAATTTCTTTCCCGTCTATGGGGCTTGACATTATTATATATGTTTCAGTATTGCCATAAAACTGTATTTTTCCCACAATTTCTTCTAAATGAGTCATTTCTCTTAAATATGCTTTCATAATCATGCTGTGAGGGCCCGTGACATGGTGGCATTCAACTATTTCTTCAGCCTTTTCCGCAAACTCAAGGAAGTTTTCCTGCTTCTCAGGCTTTATCGATGCGTTTATAAGCACACATATGGGCTTGCCTACCTTTTCATTATTTATGACAGCCTTGTATCTCTGAATTACGCCGTCATCTTCAAGTCTTTTAACTCTTTCAGCTACAGCAGGAGGGCTTAAAGATACTTCTTTACCTAATTCTTTCATTGAAATTCTACCATCCTGCTGTAAAATGCTAATAATTTTTTTATCCGTCTGATCCATTTCGTACCGCCTTATTTAATTAATAGTAATTGCAATCTTCCTTTTTTTATGTCTGCAGTTTTCAAAAAACTCTTATCAGAAATATGTACAAATCTATTTTTCCATGTTATTATACTATTAAAGGATGTAATAAGCAAGCATTATTATTTAAACTAATATACTTTATGTTTTAAAATCAAAATATTCAATTGCCAAACTATTTATGCAACCTGAAGTTTAAAAAATAATTTATAAGGTATTATTTTAATAATAAACAAAAAATATATCATTATAATCATAGAATTGTAAGAGTTCTAAAAAGGAGGAACTATGAATAAATTAAAAATTACTGAAACATCATTAAGAGACGGACACCAGTCTTTGATTGCAACAAGACTTACAACCGAAGAAATATTGCCAATATTAAGCGAAATGGATAAAGCGGGCTTTCATGCATTAGAAGTGTGGGGAGGAGCAACATTTGACACATGTCTGAGATTTTTGAATGAAGACCCTTGGGAAAGACTTAGAAAAATAAAGGCTAATGTTAAAAATACAAAGCTTCAAATGCTTTCCAGAGGACAAAACATTCTGGGATATAAGAACTACCCTGATGATATAGTTGAAAGATTTCTTAAAAATGCAATTTATGAGGGGATTGATATAGTAAGGGTATTTGATGCCCTGAATGATATTCGAAACCTTCAAAAATCCATAGAGGTTATAAAAAAAGAAGGGGCTCACTGCCAGTGTGCAATATCCTATACAACCAGTCCGGTTCACACAACCGAATACTATATTAAACTGATAAAAGAATTTGAGAATGCCGGTGCCGACTCAATTTGTATCAAGGATATGTCGGGCATACTGTTACCCTATGAGGCTTATAATCTGGTTAAAGCTATCAAGGAAGTAACGAACCTTCCCATTGAATTTCACAATCACTGCACAAGCGGTGTGGGACAGATGTCAATGCTGAAGGCAATTGAAGCAGGTGTTGACATAGTAGATACAGCCATATCTCCTTTGTCATCAGGCACATCGCAGCCAACAACAGAATCCCTTGTCTTAAGCCTGATAGGAACTGAAAAAGATCCGAAGCTTAACCTGGACAGCTTAAACAATACAGCAGATTATTTCAAAAATGTTATGAAAAAATACCAGGATGACGGAACTTACAATATAAAGGTTTTAATGACAGAGCCGAAGACTCTTCAGTATCAAATACCAGGAGGCATGCTTTCAAACCTGATATCTCAAATGAAGTCATTAAATGCAAGTGATAAATATGAAGAAGTCCTTGCAGAGGTTCCTAAGGTCAGAAAAGATCTGGGCTTTCCGCCTCTTGTTACCCCAATGAGTCAGATGGTTGGTGCCCAGGCAGTGTTCAATGTTATATCAGGAGGAAGATACAAAATAATTCCTACGGAAATTAAAAATTATGTAAAAGGACTTTACGGCAGACCGGCTGCTCCGATTTCAGACGAAATAAGAAAGAAAATAATCGGAAACGATGAAGTTATAACCGTAAGGCCCGCCGACTTACTGGAGCCTGAATATGACACCATTAAAGAAGAAATCGGCAGCCTTGCAAAATCAGAACAGGATGTGCTGTCCTACGCACTGTTCCCACAGGTTGCAAAAGACTTTTTTGAAAAAAGAGAACACGAAAACGACGACTTATATGCATAATAATAAGGCTGTAGCGTATCTGCTACAGCCTTATATAACTTTTATCTTCCATAAGCATATTTATAACATTCAATTTATTTGACAGATCCAGTGAAGCTGTTATCTCATCAGCCAATAGTACGTCAGGATTTTTCCGTATGTTTCTTGCTATATCTATTCTTTTCCTTTCCCCTTGAGAAATATTTTCTCCGTTTCTCAATAGAAATGCATTCTGCAAATGTTCAATGTGAAATTTCCGGAGCAAGTCCGTGACATCTGCGGATTTCTCAAAGGTTATGTTTTCTTCCAGGGGTTTATTAAATATAAATGTATCTTGAGGAATATATCCCATAACATCATAAATAGCTGCTTTATTAAAATGTTTCAAATCCGTTTCATTGAAATAAATATCACCCCCGTAATTTTCGTTAACCTTGAGTAAGAGCTGCAGAAATGTTGATTTTCCGGAGCCCGATTTTCCTATTACCATGTAACTTTGATTCTCTTCAAATATATAAGATGCATTATCTAAAATATGTTGGTCACCATAGGTTACAGTAACTTCACTCAGCTCAATTTTTTCTATTTTCTCAACGTTACTTTTGTCTTCAGTTTTTATTCTCCGGCTTTCTGATCTTGAACAAAGGTCATCATTCAGTTTTACAGAATTCATCATTATTTTATATTGAGATATTTTAGATATGTAATCTGTTACACCGGTGGAAAGCTGGGTAAGGAACACCATATCTCCCACCTGAAGCTGTCCTTTATATATTCCATAAGCACATATTGAATAATTCGCACAAACAATCAGATAAAAAAATACTGTATCAAAAGTTCTTGCAACATCTTTAACAAAATTTATGCTTTTAACTTTTTCTCCATCTTCCTTTGCTGTGGAATAAAATTTATCCATAAAAAGGGCTTTTGCGTTATATTGACTGATTTCCCTTCTCCCTGCCACATAATCTTTTATACCGGAAACAAAAACAGGGCGGTACTTAATATAATCATTCTGTCTTTTTTGTTGAATCGGAGAAAAAATTTTCAGCACAAAAAGTCCCAGAAGGGACACACCAATCATAATCAATGCAAACAATTTCCCGAATAACAGCGCCACAACTGCGTATATAATACCTGCAATAATTGATACATAGTATAAAGGCTCAATCTTAACATAGTTTTCCATATATGCTTCTATATCATTGCTGATATAAGACAGGTGATCTCCGGTGGATTTACTGTAAAATAATCCGGAATCGTAAGATAAAATATTGCCTATATAGTTTCCGGTAATTTTATCTTCTGAAGCTTTAAGGTATGTTTCTCTGGCTCTAAGCTCTGTTCTTTGAATAAAATGCCTGGCAACAATGGATGCAGCCATAAAAATAAGCCCCCGAAAAATATACTCTTCCATAACGATAGCATCCATCACACCTTTTATACTCAGAAGATAAAACATATTAATAATTATATTAATCAGCATAACCACAATGTATTTCATCATATTTTTATTCATATTACAGATAACCCCCTATAAAAAACTATATTAAAGAACACAGATCTGTATGATTTGTATCATGTTTTCCAAAATATAGTTTAATATCAATATGCCAAATAACATACTGCTTGATGCTTCATCACTGTTTGATTTCTAATATAGCTTATTGAAATTTTGTCCTACAAATTTTTTCTATGAAAGTACTTGATAAACTCCGTACCACATGGTACAATGCACTGGTAAAAATAACATTGTAGTCTTGTTGGTTTATGCAGATAAAAGCTGATGCAACAAATAATTGACTACTGATTGTGCCGTTAATTCCTTGATAATAAAAAGGTACAAAGCCCACTTAAAGTGGGCTTTATATAAACACTTTGGTTAGCTTGCACTAACTAAAACAAAGGGGGTCATAAATAAAAATCCAAAAAACTCAAAATATATTAGAGAGGAGACTAAATAATTTGGAAAAGAAAAAAAAGAAGCAAAACGGTCTATCCCAGTCCATTGGCTATGCAGGCGGGTATAAGACTTTGATCATTTTGGGGTGTATTCTCTCCGCCGCAGCGGCGGTGCTGGGTCTTGCACCCTATGTATGCGTCTGGCTGGTGGCAAGGGATTCCTTAGCGGTATTTCCCAATTTATCGACCGCGCCGGATTTGGCACTCTACGGATGGATGGCAGTGTGGTTTGCCGTTGCAAATGTGCTTGTATACTTTGCCGCATTGATGTGTACCCATCTGGCGGCATTCCGTACAGCACGCAATATCAGGAACACTTTGATGCGGCATGTGGTCAAATTGCCGCTCGGTTACTTTGTGAGCGGACAATCGGGGCTTATGCGCAAGCAGATCGACGAGAACGCCGGCCTTACAGAAGATATGCTGGCTCACAAACTGCCCGACTTAACAGGCGCTATCGTCACACCCATTGCTGCTATTGTGGTACTGTTTGTTTTTGACTGGGTAATGGGGCTGTTATGTCTGCTCACCATGGTTTTGGCACTTGTCAGCATGTTTGCGATGATGAGCGGCGACAACGCAACATTCTTTCACCGATACCAATTGGAGGTCGAAAAGATGAGCGGTGAAGCGGTGGAATACGTGCGGGGCATTCCGGTGGTGAAGGTATTCCAGCAAACTGTATACTCTTTCAAAGCTTTTTACAATGCCATCATGTCCTATTCTGACCTTGCTGGCAAATATTCCATGAGCTGCCAAAAAGGCCAGACCTTTTTCCTCACCTGCATTAACGGTGCGTTTGCACTGCTTGTCCCGGCGGCGCTTATCATAGCCAACAGCGGCGACTCGCTTGTGGTACTGGCCAATTTCATTTTCTACGCTCTTTTTGCCCCTGCCTGCGGCGGCATGATCAACCGCATTATGTACGCCAGCGACGCTGTGCGCCAAACGGATGAGGCGATGTTTAAGCTGAACCGAATTTTGGAGGAAAAACCGCTGCCCGAGCCAAATGTTCCCAAAAAACCACAGGGTGCAAGTATAGAGTTCAGGAATGTTACCTTTTATTATAACGGCATGGAAAAACCTGCCCTTGATCATGTCAGCTTTTCGGTACCAGAAGACGGAACCGTTGCGCTGGTGGGACCGTCCGGCGGAGGTAAAACCACGGCAGCCAGCTTAATCCCACGCTTTTGGGATGTCCAGGAAGGCAGTGTTCTCATCGGCGGTGTCGATGTGCGTGAAATTGCAAAAGAGGAGCTGATGCGCAATGTCGCTTTTGTTTTCCAAGACACAAAGCTCTTCAAGAAAAGCCTTTATGAAAATATTCGCAGTTCTCGCTCTGACGCAACCCGCGAGCAGGTACTCGCTGCCGCCCACGCTGCTCAGTGCGACGATATTTTAGAAAAAATGCCGAACGGCATTGACACCGTAGTCGGCACAAAGGGAGTCTATCTTTCGGGAGGTGAGGCTCAGCGTATTGCTCTGGCCAGAGCGATCCTCAAGGACGCACCCATCATTGTGCTGGATGAGGCTACCGCTTTTGCCGACCCAGAGAACGAATATCAGATACAAAAGGCCTTTGAAGAATTAACTCGCGGTAAAACCGTGCTGATGATTGCCCACCGCCTGTCCACCATTCAAAATGTCGATCAGATTTTGGTGTTGAATGATGGCAAAGTGATTGAAAGCGGAACCCAGGCAGAACTGCTGCAGCAAAAAGGCAAGTATGCCGCCATGTGGGCGGATTACAGCCGAACTGCCCAGTGGAAGGTTGGAAAGGAGGCTTTAGCATGATAAAAAAGCTACAACGTATTTTCGCCCTCAGCGAACGAGGAGCAAAGGATTTAGTAAAATCCACACTGTGGACAGTAATCTGCAACATCGCTTTGATGCTTCCCGTAGGCGTCATCATGGCAACCGTCCAGCAGCTGCTGAACAGTGCGGCTGTCGGTGAAAGCCCCATGTCACAATTTTGGCTTTATACCGGTTTATCGGCGGCTCTTCTGGTGCTGCTGTATGTCCTGCACTACTTCCAGTATGCTGCGCTGTACAACGCAACCTTTTTAGAGAGCGCAAACCGCCGCATCAGTATAGCCGAAACCATGCGACGCCTGCCGCTGTCCTTCTTTGGTAAACGGGATTTGAGCGACCTGACCGCCACCATGATTACTGACTGCGCTCAGCTTGACCAGATGTTTTCCCACCATATTCCCATGGTGATTGCATCCTGCATCTCCACGACTTTAATCGGCATTATGCTGTTTGTAATGAACTGGCGTATGGCGCTTGCCATCCTTTGGGTAGTCCCCATTGCTTTGGTGTTGACAGTGGGTACCAAAAAACTGCAAGACAAATACGGCGGCAGGAGCATCCTAAAAAAGCGTGCTGTTACCGACCATATACAAGAAGGTCTTGAAACCATACGGAACATCAAGGCCGATAATCTGGAAGAAAGCTACCTTTCCGAGCTGGACGAAAAAACAGAAATTGCTGAAAACGGTTGTATCAAAGCCGAACTGGTGGGCGGTTCCGCCGTCAGTACGGCGCAAGCCTTTTTGAAGGTGGGTCTTGCCACAACGGTGCTTGTAGGCATCTCTCAAGTAAAGGCAGAAAAGCTTGATTTTCTGTTTTTCCTCGGGTTCTTATTTGCCGCCGCACGCATCTATGACCCGATTGCTCTAACTTTGCAAAACATAGCCGCTACCTTCAATGCAAAGCTCTATATCGATCGTATGCGTGCAATCCAAGAAGAACCGATACAAACCGGAACGGAAGATTTTGAGCCAAACGGATTTGACATTGTTTTCGACCATGTGGACTTTTCTTATCAGGGCAGCGACGAGGGTGTTCTGAAGGATGTATCCTTTACGGCGAAGCAAGGTGAGGTCACAGCGCTGGTAGGACCTTCCGGCGGAGGAAAATCTACCGCTACCAAGCTTGCAGCTCGTTTTTGGGACGCCGGAGCCGGAAAGATCACCTTGGGCGGAGTCGATGTATCATCAGTCGATCCGGAAATTCTGCTGAAATACTACGCAATTGTATTTCAGGATGTGGTGCTTTTTCGTGATACCATTATGGAAAATATCCGCCTTGGGCGACGGGATGCAAGTGATGACGAGGTGATTTCCGCCGCCAAAGCTGCCCACTGCGATGAATTTGTACAGGGACTTCCCGAGAAATATGGAACCTTGATTGGGGAAAACGGAGCAACGCTATCCGGAGGGGAGCGCCAGCGTATTTCAATTGCCCGCGCACTGCTGAAAAATGCACCCATCGTTTTGCTGGATGAAGCCACTGCCAGTCTGGATGTGGAGAATGAGAGTGCAGTGCAAAAGGCACTTTCGCACCTGCTGCATGGCAAAACGGTTATTATCATTGCCCACCGTATGCGCACTGTTGCCGGTTCCGATAAGATTGTAGTGCTTGAAGGAGGCAGAGTAGTCGAACAGGGAGCTCCGGATGAGCTTATGAAAAACGGTAAAGCCTTCCGCCATATGGTAGAATTGCAGCATAAAAGCACCACATGGACGCTCGGAGAAAACGCCTAAATCTTTATTCCGAGGTTTATGCGTCTCGTTTAAAGAAATTTATTGCTGCATGCCAAGCACAGTGAAAACATAACATTCAAATCTATGTATCAGCCGCTTTCGGGCGGCTGATTTTGACTATTTAATAATTTAATTACCTCTTTGCAAACAGTTGAATTTAATTAAATGCTTGTTCTGTTCTTGCTATTATCTCGTCCTGCAATGCTTTTTCAAGGTTATTGAAAAGATCAGAATATCCTGCAACTCTTACAATCAAGTCCTTATACTCATCAGGATGCTTCTGGGCATCCATAAGGGTTTGCCTGTCAACCACGTTGAACTGAATGTGGTGTCCATTCATTTCAAAGTACGACCTTATCAATGCTGACACATTATCGATTCCATTTTGTCCTGCAATGGAAGAAGGAGTAAATTTCTGATTAAGCAGTGTTCCTCCCGTTGATGTATGATCCATTTTGGCACAGGATTTTAGAACAGCAGTGGGGCCGTTGGTGTCAGCACCTTTCTCCGGAGAAATTCCGTCGGTCACAGGCTTCTCTTTAAGTCTTCCGTTTGCTGAGGCAGTCATAACAGAACCAAAGTACACGTGGCAAGTTGTAGGAAGCATGTCAATTTGGTATGTCCCTTTGCAAACTGATTTTCTGCCTCTTATCCTATCTCTTACATTAGCAAACACATCAAGCATTATGTTGTCCGCATAGTCATCATCATTGCCATATTTCGGTGTGTGGTTCAAAACAAGGTTATGAATCATTTCATAGCCTGCAAAATTTGCATCTATAGCGGCTAACAGTTCCTTCATAGTGAATCTCTTCTGTTCATATACATTGTACTTAACTGATGCCAGGCAGTCTGTAATGGTACCTATACCCACTACCTGAATATATCTTGTATTGTATTTTGAACCGCCTGCGTTGTAATCTTTTCCGTTTTCCTTACAGCCGGTTGTTAAAACTGACATAAACGGCGTAGGCATGTGCTCTGCGAATATCTTTTCAATTACATTGTTTCCTCTGATTTTCACGTTGATTATATATTCAAGCTGTTTGAAAAACGCATTCTGCAATTCGTCATAGGATTTAAAGTCTTCGGGATTTCCTGTTTTTATTCCTATTTGCTTATTTGTGTATTTGTCAAAACCATTGTTCATTGTCAGTTCAAATATTTTAGGTACGTTCAAGTATCCGGTAAGAACATATGCTTCTCTTCCATGACAGCCTGTTTCAACGCATCCGCTTGAGCCTCCGAATCTTGCATCTTCAAAGGATTTTCCTGCATTAATAAGCTCCTGAATAAGCTCTTCGGTATTATAAAATGCAGGCTGACCCCATCCCTTTCTTGATATTTCCACAGCTCTTTTCAGGAATTCATCCGGAGTTTTTCTGCTTATCTGAACATTTGAGCTCGGCTGAAGAAGCTTCATTTCATCCATCGTATCAAGTATGATGTAGGATACGTCATTTACACCGTTCTCACCTGTATACGGATTGATTCCTCCTGTATTCAGGTTGGCAAAATCCGTATAGGTCGCACTTTCTTTTAACGTTATTCCAACTTTTGGCGGTGCAGGCTGATTGTTAAACTTAATCCACAAGCATTCCATAAGCTCTCTTGCTTTATCATAATCAATCGTGCCTGCTTCAAATTCTTTTTTATAAAACGGGTACAGGTACTGATCCAATCTACCGGGAGAAAAGGCGTCCCACGTATTTACTTCCGTCGTAACACCTATATGGACAAACCAATACATCTGTAATGCCTGTGCATATGTTTCAGGCTTGTGGGCAGGTACCACATCACAGTTGTGGGCAACCCAAAGCAGCTCTTCTTTTCTTTTCTGATCTGTTTCCTTTTCAGCCAACTCTCTTGCATATGTGGCATATCTTTGACCATAAACAATAATAGCATCACAGGAAATAGCCATCGCTTCAAGCTGGGACTTTTTATCATAGGCCTCTGCATCGTTTAGAAAGTCCAAATCATCAATTGCTTCTTCTATTTCCTTTTTAAAGTCCAAAAATCCCTTGTGATAAAATTTATCGTCTGCAACTGTGTGCCCGGGTGCCCTCTGCTCCATAAATTCCGTAAACATTCCTGCGGCATAGCAGTCTTTCCATTCTTGTGTCATTGAACCGAGAATTTTATCTCTTGTTGATCTTTTTTCCCAATATGGAAGTATCCTTTCTACCTGTATTATTCTTTCTTCTTCTGTGGTTTTAAAATTAATATATTTTCTTTCGCTCATAACGGTCATATCTTCGACGGTATGAGCACAAAGTTCGGGAAATGTGGGAGCTACCTGTGGAGCCTCGCTCTTTTCACCTACAATCAGTTCACCCTCACCAATGTAGAGCTTCCTCTTTTCCATATAATTTTTAAAATTCATGGCACGAAGTATCGGCGTTTCAACCTTTCCATAATACTCCTGATAAAATTCGGTTTCCAGCAGAGCCCTTTCCAGGCTTATCCTTGGCTGGGCAGATACGCTTTCTTCTCTTAATTTTTTAGTTCTTTCAGTATAACCTCTCATATTAGCCTCCTATTTTAACTTTATAGCCTTCTTTTTCGAACGTTTCTTTAAAATTCTGCATTTTTTCGTCAGAGGGTTTAGACATTTTATCTTCATCATAATTTATATTCAGCTCTTTATATTTGTGTTTTGCAATATCATGATATGGAAGTAAATTGATACTGAATACATTTAATCCTCTGATAAAATCGATGGTTTTCTCAATATGATTCACATCTGCATTCACCCCTTCTATTATGGGCATTCTTAAATTAATATTTTCATGAACTTCGGATAGCCTTCTAAGATTATCTAAAATCAGTTTATTTGACACACCTGTAAATTCCGTGTGTTTTTTATCATCCATAAGCTTAATATCATACAGAAAAACATCTGTGTAGTCAGAAATCCTTCTGATATTTTCAAAATTTACCGCTCCACAGGTGTCTACTGCAGTATGAATATTTTTTTCCTTTAGCTTTACTAAAAGCTCCTCCAGAAAATCAATTTGAATCAGAGGTTCTCCTCCGGATAAGGTTACCCCTCCTCCGGACTGTTTATAGAATACTTCGTCCTTCATTACTTCTTTTACTACTTCTTCAACGGTATATTCTCTCCCGGCAACCTGCCTTGCCACGGGGATACAATATATTTCACACTGCCTGCATCCGGTGCATTTACCCATATCAGTTACCGGCACGTTATTTTCTATTTTTACCGCTCCCTGAGGACAAAGCTTTACACAAGTTCCACAAAGAACACATTTACTGCCATCAAGAAGAATTTGTTTTTTGCTGTTTTGACTTTCAGGATTATGACACCACAAACAATTCAAAGGGCATCCTTTAAAAAATACTGTTGTCCTTATTCCCGGACCGTCGTGCACAGAAAACTTTTGTATGTTAAAAACATTTGCCTTATTCATTTCGTCTCCAAAAAATTTTATATTCTACATTAACTTATTTGCAATTTCTATTCCAATAAATATATGTTCAAACTTCAACATAAAATATGAGTAATTTTATATATGTATATCTTTTGTTATAAATATGTGACGGATTTTATTACACCTGTATAAAAATTTTTTTATATACCACCGTCCGGACTTCATCCGGATGATGGTATTTTGCAGATTGAATTATCCTGTTAACTGTTAAGCGAATTACTTGCATCAGCCTTTATTCTTTCAGCATTGATTTCTTTCCAAAGCTCTACATCAACACCATACCAAGAAAGTTTGTCAGGATTATAGTAAGGATCTTTGCCAGCTTTCATTTGTTCAACATAGTCCTTGTACAGAGCAACACATTTCGGGAATAACATGATAACGACTAACATATTAACCCATGTAGTTGTACCAAGAGCAAGGTCCGAAAGATTCCAGGCTGTACCGGATTCAATGATACCCCAGCAGAACACCAGTACAGGCATACCGAATTGCATAACCTTTGTTATAATTTTACGGATTTTTTGTTGTCCCGGTTTTTTAAATAAATACAGAACTGCTGTTTCTGCCTCATAATAGTAGCTAATCAAGCACGTGAAAGAGAACAATAGCAGCATAACTGCAATGAAAATATTTCCAAATCTGCCGAGAACCGTGGTAGCAGCCGCCTGAACAAATACAACACCACCTTCAACACCTGCGTCAATACCGCTGCCATTATAACCACCTGCTGTATTGAATGTGTCAGTTAAAAGAATCAAAAGACCTGAACATGTACATACGATAACTGTATCTAACCAAACACCCGCGGCATTTGATAACCCTATTTTAACAGGATGGCTGGTTTCAGCAGCCGCCGCGGTTGGTGTAGCCTCACCCATACCTGATGCAGATGAGAAGGTACCTCTCTTTATACCCTGCTGAATTGCCGCACCAATAGTTGCACCAAATACAGCGTTCAATCCAAATGCTGAAGAAATAACGTTAGCAAGCATTGCAGGAACCTTTGTAATATTTACAATTAATACTATAAGAGTTACCGCCATATAAACAACTGTCATAAATGGAACCACCATAGAGGCTACAGAACTAATACGTTTTATACCGCCAAAAATTGTAATAAAAAGTAAAATTGCAACAGCAGCAGATGTGACAGCCATTGGAATACCTGTTGCTTCACGAAATGCATCGGAAATTGTGTATGTGGCAGCAGCAGGCATAAATATAGCAGCAGCAACACCAAAGACTATAGCCATAAATGTACCATACTTTTTCCAGCCAAGTCCACGCTCCGCACAGTAAGCGCCACCGCCACGGTATTCACCGTCAACACGAATTTTATAAAGCTGACCAAGTGTACATTCTGAAAAACAGACCGCAGAGTTGGTCATACCTATAAGTATCATCCAGAACATTGCACCAGGACCACCCAAATAAATTGCAACAGCAACACCCGCTATATTCCCCGTGCCGATACGCATGGCCATTGTAGTACAGAAGGACGCAAAGGAAGAAATCCCCGACTCAGAATCACCTTTGTCCATAATACGACTCCACATATCTTTAAAACGAACAAATTGGAAAAAACCCAATCTTACTGTAAAATAGATACCTGCACCACCGATAAGTATAAGCATACCAATGCCCCAGATATACCCGTTTGCCTTATCAACAAAATTATTTAGAAAATTCATTATGATGTTTCCTCCTTAGATTTTAATTTTTTTATTGTGTAAATTTGTCTTTTGCAATGGTATTAAGTAGTTTTAAAGCAAATATCACGTCCTTTCCTCAAAAACAACCCCTTAGGTGAAAAGCACATATGCGGAGAAATCGTTTTTACATCTACAATACAGCAGAATTAAGTAATCCTTCATGGTGGAATCCGCCAATACTCAATTATCTTTTAGTAATTCATTGCAATACTATTAATGTTATTTATAGCAATTTCTATGCCAATAATACGCATTCAAAATTCAACATAACCATAGCTGATTTTTTTATATGTATATATTTTATTACAAACATGTGACGAAATTTATTACACCTGTACCGATTTATAACTTTTAAAAAACCCATGCATTTTATTATAGTGCATGGGTTTCGAATCACAATATTAAGTAATTTAAAAACTATTATTAACAATATGTGCGGTATTTTTTTCCATTTTTATATTTAATTTATTCATTTTATAATAAAGGGTCTGCCTGGGTATACCTAATTTTTGGGAGGTTTTAGAGACATTGCAGTCATATTTCTCCAAAGCATCTATTATAACCCTTCTCTCAAATTGCTCAAGCTGGTCATTTAGTGAACCTGTGTAAATATTTTCTGCTGCTGTGTCTGTACTGACATTACAACTACAGTTCTTTATTTTCTTTTCATTGATATAATCGGGCAAAGCGTTAAGTGTTATTAGATCTCCATCGGCAATATTCACGGCATGCTCAATTACGTGCTTTAGCTCTCTTACATTTCCTGGCCA
>DHUT01000107.1:47768-48961 GCA_002409285.1 Firmicutes bacterium UBA5227
CAGCAAACTGAAATTTATTACATTTAGCCTGTAAAAGAGGTCACTTCTCAACCTTCCTGATTCTATTGCTTTATAGGGATCTTCATTCATAGCGGCTACTATTCTCACATTAACTTCTCGCAAAGTATTGTCACCTAACCTTCTTATTTTGCTTTCCTGCAAAAACCTCAAAAGTTTTGCCTGAAGTGTTATGTTCATTGAGTTTATTTCATCTAAAAAAAGTGTGCCTCCGTCAGCAGCTTCGATTAATCCTTTTGAATCTTTAGCCCCTGTAAAGCTTCCAAGCTTGGTACCAAAGAGCATGCTTTCAAACAGTGTTTCCGGTATAGCCGCACAATCCTGAGCTATAAATGGTTTGTCTCTTCTTGAACTTTCGTTGTGAAGAGATTGCACAACCAACTCCTTGCCAGTTCCCGTTTCGCTATAAACAAGAACAGGAGAAAAGCTGTCTGCTGTCTTTCTGATTTTATCCTTCAATTCTTTTTTTTCACTGCTGCTTCCTATTATGTCATCTATCGTATAGACCGCTGCGCAGGTATCGTTATAATTTTCTTTTGTCCGGTTAAAGTTGTTATATTTTTTTACATCCGAAAATATTTCAACTACTCCTTCCAATCTGCCACCTTCATATATTGGTATTGAACTTGAAAGAATGGTTACATACTTATCCTTATAATTATAATAGTTCTGAACATAATCCTTTATGGGTGTTCCTGTCTTCAGCACTTTTACTATTGTACTTGTTTCTTCAGTAAGCCTCGGGAATATTTCAAGAATATGTTTACCCACAGCATTTTCCACATTTAATCCGGCCAAATCATTAACTGATTTATTGTAGAAAACAACTTTCCCATATTTATCCACTATAAATATTCCGCAATTTAAATTTTCTGATATTAATTTCAATATTTCTTTAAAGTCCATAAGCACCCCCTACCCAAAGTAGACGTTTTCAAAACTCAGGCTTTTTATTTTGATGCACGAAGCGGGATATTGCCCTGCTTCGTGCATCAGATAAATAATTCATTAAATCAATTCCTAATTTGTGAATGCTTTCTTAATTTTCTGACAGGCATCGTCAAGCTGCTCATATGTTGTTATTATAGGAGGAGCAAACCTTATAAAGCAAAACCTATATGATGCTAATCGTTAATGGCAATGTTGAAAAGCTCCACATATTCTTTCTTTGTCAT
>DHUT01000106.1 GCA_002409285.1 Firmicutes bacterium UBA5227
CTACTTGCCGAATTCAAGTTAATATTATTTCTTATTTATTAGTTACACCTATTTTAACCTTGATTTCTTATCAATTTATTATAAAATACTTGCTGAAAAAGAATTAAATTTAATTTTAGGAGAAGTTATTGGGATAATCTTGAGTGATTGTTGACACATTATTAATCTTATGTGCAACTAATTGTATAAAAGGTGAGTATTAAAATATGAACCGTTTATAAACAATTAGATAAATAGGAATTTCTTTCGCAAGTGAAATCAAGCAACCTATTTTTCAATTCTTTATAATTATTACATGGCAGTTGAAAGGAGGTGCAACGATGTACGAGTGGCACAAGAATGTTCAAAAAATTGTTGATGAGATAGACGGGTGCATTAAAAATCAAAATGATGAAGCATTGACCTTAAAGTATCTTGCTCATAAGTTGGCCTATTCGGAATTCTATATTTCGAGAAAGTTTAAAGAAATCTCGGGTATGCAATTTAGAGATTATCTGCGTTATAGAAGGCTGGCTTTTGCACTGAAACAAGTTCGGGACACCGAATATGGTATTTTAGACATTGCTTTGAATTATGGTTTTTCTTCACATGAAGCTTTTACTCGTGCGTTCAAGGAGGCATATGGTATTACTCCAAGTGAATACCGTCGAAATCCTATACCAGTCGTGCTTCGTACGATAATAAGACCCTTTGACTGCTATCTTTTAGGAATTGGAGGAACTGGTATGTTAAAATTATCTGAGGATGTAAAGACTTATTTTGTTACAATTCCCACACATAAGTTTTTGCATATTAAGAACTATGAGAGTATTGGGTATTGGGACTTCTGGCAAAAGCAGAGTCTCGTTCCAGGACAGGATTGTGAAACAATTTGTGGGTTACTGGATAGCATCAAGGGGAAACTAGATGATGTAGGTGGAAGTGAAGCGAATAGCGGCAGCGGTCAAATTATGGCATTTATAAATGAACCTACTGGTAGAATCTGTAGTTGGGGAATTCCACTTGCGGAATGTTATGGTGTACGTTTACCGCTTGATTATGATGGTGAAGTGCCCTCACAAATGCGTATGATTGATGTTCCAGAAGCGGAATATGTTGTTTTTGAATATGGACCGTTCGATTTTGAGACAGAAAACAGCAGTGTGGAGGAAAAAATCGAAAAGGCAATGAAAGAATTTGATTATTCTGCTACTGGCTATTGTCTCGATACAACTCCTGGCAGAGTGTTTTATTTCTTTCATGATTGCACACGGTTTTGGAAGTATATCAGACCTGTGCGGAAAGTGTAATATATCAACAAGTTCCAATTTGTAACCATAAATAATTACTTAAAATGAAAACTATAAATGCACTGAGATAAAAAATCTTGGTGCTTTTATTTTATATAAACCCAAAACTAAATATAGAAACCCAAAGAGGCGAAGTCTTCGGTCAACTTATGATCGATAATCTTCGCCTCTTTTTTATTTCAAAAGCTAATAGGAAGAAAGGATTGAGAACAATGTCAAGATACTTTATGTATATGGAACATCACTAGGAGGGATAGAGCAGCTGATGATGCTATCGCCAAATTTTCCTTTTTATGCAAATCCTTATCCTGTGTTTATTACAAGGCAGAAGGACGGTAAGGTTATTGAAGCTAATAAAAGATCCTACAAGTTGAATATTTTGTAGAGAAGAAATTAGTTGTTATATGCACAAATTGGGGTATATTAAAGTGTAAGCTAAAATTAAAGGAGGATTTATCTATGAACAAGTTTATTTTCAATGATTATTTTCATGAACCTCAGAGAAAAATCGCCAAGAGGATGATTTTCAAAGGCGATAATGTAATTGCCTTTGTCCTAAACATTGCGAAGGGGGAAATGCTGCCGGGACACACACATCTGGAAACAACCCTTTTCCTGCAGGTCATGGAGGGTAATGCCAAGGTTGTTACGGATGGTAATGAAACCCCGTTGAATGTGGGTGAGTTAATGCAAATTGGTGGGCAGGAAAGCATGCAGGTTATAAACACCGGCGAAGGTGTCTTGCGACTTTTCGTCACAATTTCACCAATGGGTTCAGAAGATTTTGCAAGAGATGCAAATATTTAATGCCTTATTTTTATCCCTGCTGAAATAAATGAGAATCTTTTCTATACAAACTAAGACTAAAGCCCTCAGTATGCTGAGGGCTTTATTGCTGGTATTTTACTGACTGTTCTGAAAGGGAAAAATTCAATACTAATGAATTTTGGTACAACATGTAGTGGTTTGAGGACAAAAATTGGGTCAAAAATCGGTGAAAAAACACTGCTTTTTACCCTTTTTTGGGGGGGCTTATAGATGACATAGGGTAAAAAGATTTATGACAAAGAAAAAATGGAAATTTTAGTTGATAAACCGATGGAGAAATTATATTATATATTTTAGAAGATGTAGAGTAGAAAAACATGAACTATTTATAAGTAAATGGGTAAATAGGAATTTGTAGGGAAGATCATTTATATAGCCTCTATTTATAGCTGCCTGTATTTGTGGATGGTTTTTTTGAAAATTAAATAAAAATATTTGAAAAGTTTTGTAAGATTTTTATATATTCAAAGTCTTATAAGTGAGAGGAGGTGGTAGAGTAATGGAGTTTGAACAAATATACAATACATACTTTAACCATGTATACATATATATCAGCAAGTTATCAGGTAATGAACATATAGCCGAAGATATAACAAGCGAAACATTCTTTAAAGCGATGCAATCTATTGATAACTTTAGGGGAGATTGCGATATTCGTGTGTGGTTGTGTCAAATAGCAAAAAACTGTTATTACACCCATCTAAAAAGGCAAAAAAATATTAGCAACATTGAAGGCCTGGAAGTAGAAGATATAGTAGACCCCAATTTATTGATTGATGAAAAAATCATTAGCTACGAGCAAACAGTACAAATTCAAAAGATATTGCATACTATCCCAGAGCCTTATAAAGAAGTATTTATGTGGAGAGCTTTTGCAGAATTGAGTTTTAAGCAAATTGGTCAAATATTCAATAAGACAAATAATTGGGCATGCGTTACCTACCACAGAGCTAAAAATCAAATATTAAAACGAATGGAGGAACAAAACAATGAAAAATCGTGAGTGTAGTATTGTTCGTGATATATTACCTTTGTATGTTGAAAATGTTATCAGTGACGATACAAAGCAATTTGTAGATGAGCATTTAAGCCATTGTGCTGAGTGCAAAAATGAATTGGATCTATCACAAACGGATATATCTGTTAAAAAAAATTTTGCGGGAAATAATAGCGATGTTAAAGTGATAAAAAAAATAGGATCGGATATAAAGAAAAAACGAGTATTTACAGGTGTTATTTCAGCAGTTATTGCAGCTATCGTTGTAATATTATCATTTGCATATTTAACAGCACCTGAATATCTACCTTATGTTAAATCATTTGATATTATTTCTGTAAAGGATAATAATGGCTTTATAACACTTTCTTTTGCAGGTGAATATGAGATTTATCAAAGAGAGCAAGGCGTATATGATATTAGTATCTATAATACAACTTGGAATAAAATTTTTAATATAGATAAAAAGCAAGATATAACTGTAAATCCAAACGGGGAAACAGTTAATACAATTTATTATGTATCTAATGATGGTCAAGAAGATAAAGTAATCTATGGCAAAAATCCTATTAATAATGGAGGAGTTGTGACCTTACCTCGATTGTTTTTGAATTATTATTTTGTCATTGCCATTTTATTTGCACTTGTTTTGACAATGCTTATTGTAATATTCAGGGAGAAAGAAAAAATTAAAGATATAATAGTAAAAGTACTATTTATTCCAATTTCTTATATTATAAGTCATATTATGATTAAAGGATGGAATGCCACTTCATATTCAGCAACTCGTGACTTTTATTTGATTTTGCTTTTGGTAATGCCTATTTATTCTCTATTTTATATTTTGTATAAAAAGAAACATTCAAAATTTAGGTACTAACCATTTTTATGACATAACAACAGGAAACCATGGGGACGGGTCTTGCGGTTCAAGCCGGTGCAACGCCTCTTTTAGGCGTATTGACGGTTATAGTACTATAGTTCATACATAAACTGTAACCGCAGACCTATCGGTTAAATAAAAATAATAAAGGGTGTAATAAATGATTGACTTAGATAATACATCAACTTACCCTCTTTAAATTAAAGAGTGGGTCCCAGCAAGTAATATATTGCGTATAGAAGAAATCCCTAATTTTATAGAAGAACAAGAAAAAAATGATAAATACCTTCACTTTTATGATTAGGGAAGTTAGATGTTGGTACTATGTCAAGAAAAAGTA